>JANYBR010000212.1 GCA_025360685.1 Pseudomonadota bacterium | reverse complement strand
CGATCGCACTACGCCTATCTGCTCAAAGCCGGGGTGAAGATTTATGAAATTCAGAAAGAGGTACTTCACTCGAAAACCGCTTCCATCGACGGAGTGTGGACGTCTGTTGGCTCCTCGAATTTCGACCCGCGCAGTGTGGTCTACAATGACGAGGTCGACGCCTTGGTGCTCGGCAGCGCGACCGCGCAGGACTTTCAGAAAATGTTTGAGGGCGACATCGGCAAATCTCAGCAGATTGACTTGGCGACCTGGCAGCGCCGGCCAGTGAGCGAGCGGCTGCTTGAGATCTTCGAGCTATCGTCGTTTCTTTGGCAAAATTGGCTGTGAATCTCTGTTGGCACACGGCCCTTGTTGCGGGTTGGTCGATTCTCTTGCTTTCAGGGCTGGCGCCCGTCGCCGCCGCGTCAAATTTTCCCAACCCACCTTGCGCCACCCAACCAGTTCCGGACTACCCGCGAGTCGGTGAACCGCCCAATGTGAAACTGTGGACCAAGCGCGATCTGGGTGCGGGCTGGACGCCGCCCAACTGCACTGCGTGGCCGAATGGCGCGACAACTATTGTCGTCGGGCTCGCCGCGCACATCAAATATGCAGGCAGCGCCGACGCTTTGCTTGCAAGAATCGGAGCGATTTCGTCGCTGGTCCAGGTTCGCTATTGGTCGGTGACCGACAACCAATGGAACAATATGTTCACGCGCGCGGTCGCGCTCGAGGGGGTCGATCCCAGGAAGCCTCGTCGTGATTTCTCCGCGGCCGAGCTGCGCGCCGGCGGCGACCGGTATTTCAGCGCCGCCGACATTCGATCGGGCAAAGACACCGTTTCGAAGCTTCACCTGACCGCAGCGGATAGCGCGCACTTTGTCGTCGAGACCGAGAATGTCACGCCGTTGCGCTGGACGTTTCTGACATACGCCGCCCCGGGTAGCTTCCAGACTTGGTATTTTTTCGATCGCGATGCCGACGCGACTTGGCGCTTTTATTCTTTAACGCGCGTCCTCTACGCTTCGTCACTCTTCGGCAGCGTCATTCCAGACAAATCGTACATCAACCGGGCAGTGGCGATGTATCGCCACTTTCTCAACCTGCCGACGGATCGCGATCCACCTGCTGCGCCTTGATCGCGCTGTCATGCAAACGCGATTTTCCTGATTGCGCACCAACGTCCAGGAATGTCCGCTTGGACTGGAGTACGGAGGTACACCCGGGCCGGACATGATGTTCCATGCGCCCCGATTCTCGACTGCCGGCTAGTGATGCGTCAGGTGCATGATCTTCATGATCGCCGGACCCAGGATCACGACGAACAAGCAGGGCAGGAAAAATATGATCATCGGCACCGTGAGCTTGGCGGGTAACGAGGCCGCTCTCTTCTCGGCTTCGGACATGCGCATTTCGCGATTTTCCAGCGAAGCGACGCGCAGTGCCTGTCCCATGGGCGTGCCGTAGCGCTCGGCCTGATTGAGCGCGACCGCCACCGACTTCACGCCGGGATGGCCGCAACGCTTGGCCAGGTTTTCGAAGGCCATGCGGCGGTCGGGCAGATAGGACAGCTCGGCCGTCGTCAGGCTCAGTTCCTCGGCAAGCTCCGCCGACTGCGCGCCGATCTCGGACGACACGCGCTGAAACGAAGACTCGACCGACATGCCAGATTCGACGCAGATCAGGAGCAAATCCAAGGCGTCCGGAAAACCGCGCATGATCGATTGCTGGCGACGCGCGATGGTGTTGTTCAGGAAGACGTCCGGCAGGTAGAAGCCGAGCAACGCCGCGCCAACGGAGATGTTGATCTTTGTGAATGTCGACCAGGTGTAGTTGCTGATGACGAAAAGATAGATCAGGACCAGCAACAACACGACGAACGGCATCACAAAGCGGAAGAACATGAAAGTGACGATCGGACCCTGGCCGCGAAAGCCGGCGCGCGCCAGCTTGTCGCGCGTGTCTTCCGATTCAAGGAGGTTGCCCAGCTTGAAGCGGTCCAAGGTCATTTTCATGTAGCCGACCGGCTCGCTGCGCAGCGAGCCGCGCTTGGCGTTCAACGCGGCGTGATGCTTGGCGCGCAATTCCTCGCGCCGTTCGGACACCGCCTTCAGACGCTGTCCCAGATTGTCGCGGTCGACCAGGGGCAGACCGAGAGTGACGATGGTCGCGAAGGCGAAGATTGCGGCCGCCAACGTCGCCAGGAACGTTCGGTCAAACAGAATCTCGAAGAAGCCGGTGCTGAGCATTGCCGCCTCAGATCTTGAAATTGATCATTTTGCGCATCACCGCGATGCCTGCGCCCATCCACAGGACGCAGCCGGCCAGCATCAGATTGCCCACATGCTCGGTGAACAGCAGCGTGATGTAGCCCGGCGTCGACAGATAGACGATGGTCATGACGCCGGGCGGCAGCGAACCGATGATCATCGCGGACGCCTTGGCTTCCGACGACATGGCCTTGATCTTGCCGCTGAGGCGTTTGCGGTCGCGCAGAACGCCGGCCAGGTTGCTCAGCGCCTCGGAGAGATTACCGCCCGATTTCTGCTGGATCGTCATGACGATGCCGAAGAAGTTGACTTCCGCCGTCGGCATGCTTTCGAACATTTTCTTGACGCCCTGCTCGAGCGTCACGCCGACCTTGAGGCCTTCGCACAGCTTGTTGAATTCATTGCCGACGGGATCGGGCACCTCGCGCGCGACGATGCGAAGCGCTTCATTGGTCGGCAGGCCGGAGCGGACGCTACGCACGACGACGTCGATGGCGTTGGCGAACTCGGCGGTGAACTTCTTTTCGCGACGGCCCTTGAGAAAGCTCAGCGCCCAACGCGGCAGGCCCAGCCCGACCGTGAACGCGGCCAGCGCGGTCACGAGCAACGTCTGGCCGGTGACCAGACAAAACAGAGCCGCCAGAAAACCGACGCCTGCCGACACCATCCAGAACACGCGCGGATTCGCATTGGCGAATCCGGCCTGCTCCAGCCGCTGGCGCATTGTCAGGCTGCGTTTCTTCTCGGCCTGTTTGCTCTCGATTTCCTTGAGCAGCGCCTGGACGTTTTTGCGCTTCAGTCCGGCATCGACCGGCGTCTTGACGCTGCGACCCGTGGCCTGAGGTTTGGCAATGGCGTTGACGCGCTTGGCCGAACGGTCACCGGCGCCCGCGAATGCGAAAATCGCGCCGCCCAGCGCCAAAACAGTGAACATGGCAACGATTACAAAGGTCATCGGCGCCTCACGACTGCACGGCGTCGAGCGCCTCGGCCAACTCGCGCTCGAGATTGTAGTAGCGGGCACGCTCCCAGAAATTGGGACGCACGATGCCCGTGCCCACATGCTTGCCCTTCAGGCGGCCGGTTTCGTCTTCGCCGGAGATTTCGTAGTTGAGCAGATCCTGCGTGATCACGACGTCGCCTTCGGTGCCCACCACCTCGGTGATCTTGGTAATGCGGCGCGAACCGTCGCGCAGGCGTTCGGCCTGCAGGATGACGTCGATCGAGCCGACGATCATCTCGCGAATCGTCTTGGTGGGAAGCTGGAAGCCGCCCATCGTGATCATGGATTCCAGACGCGACATGGCTTCGCGCGGGGAGTTGGCGTGCAAGGTGCCCATTGAGCCGTCATGGCCGGTGTTCATCGCCTGCAGCAGGTCGAACGCTTCGGGTCCGCGCACCTCGCCCACGATGATGCGTTCGGGACGCATACGCAGGCAGTTCCTGACCAGGTCGCGCATCGTGATCTGGCCCTGGCCTTCCAGGTTTGGCGGACGGGTTTCCAGACGCACCACATGGGGCTGCTGCAGCTGAAGTTCGGCCGCGTCCTCGCAGGTGATGACCCGCTCTTCGGCATCGATGTAGGCGGTCAGACAGTTGAGCAGGGTGGTCTTGCCCGAGCCCGTGCCGCCGGAGATCAGGATGTTGCAGCGCGAGCGGC
>JANYBR010000196.1 GCA_025360685.1 Pseudomonadota bacterium | reverse complement strand
CACGAGCTGATGACGAAGGAAAAACTCGTCACAGTGCGCGAAGGCGTCAAGCCGGACGAAGCGAAGCGGCTCCTGCATCAGCACCGCATCGAAAAAATCCTGGTCGTCGACGATGCCTATCGCTGTGTGGGCCTCATCACCGTCAAAGATATCGAGAAGGCGCAAAAATATCCCAATTCCTGCAAAGACGAGCGCGGCCGTCTGAGAGTTGCCGCCGCCACCGGCGTCGGCGATGACGGGATGGCGCGCGCTCTGGCTCTCATCGAAGCGGAGTGCGACGTGATCATGGTCGACACCGCGCATGGACACTCCAAAGGCGTGATCGACGCGGTACGCCGCATCAAGAAGGAATCCAACTACACGCAGGTCGTAGGCGGCAATGTGGCGACGGCCGACGGTGCGAAAGCGCTGATCGACGCTGGTGCCGATGCCGTGAAGGTCGGCATCGGTCCGGGCTCGATCTGCACCACGCGCATCGTGGCCGGCGTGGGCATGCCGCAATTGACGGCGATCATGGATGCGGTCTCCGCCGCGCAAAAGGCGAATGTTCCGGTGATCGCCGACGGCGGCATCAAATATTCCGGCGATCTCGCCAAGGCGATCGCTGCGGGCGCGCATGTCGCCATGGTCGGCTCGCTGCTCGCGGGCACCGAAGAAGCGCCGGGCGAAGTGTTTCTCTATCAGGGCCGTTCCTACAAAGGTTATCGCGGCATGGGTTCGCTGGGCGCGATGGCGCGCGGCTCAGCGGACCGCTATTTCCAGGCGGAAGTCACCGATTCCCTGAAACTTGTGCCCGAAGGCGTCGAGGGTCAGGTGCCCTACAAGGGACCTGTCGGGACGGTTGTGCACCAGATCATCGGCGGCCTGCGTGCGGCGATGGGCTACACTGGTTGCAGGACCATCGCCGATTTCCACCGCAAGGCAGAATTTGTCCGCATCACGGGCTCGGGCCTGCGTGAAAGCCATGTCCACGACATCGTCGTGACCCGCGAAGCGCCGAACTATCCGGGTGGCCAGTGATCGCCCCGAAATTCCGCCGGCATGGTCGCTGAACTTCTTCTCATCGTCGCCATCGCATTCGCCGCCACCATTCTGGGCGGGGTCTTCGCGCTGCGCTTCCGCGACCGGTTGCACCTGATTCTGGGCTTCTCCGCCGGCGCCGTGGTGGCGGTGGCCTTGTTCGATCTTCTGCCGTCGGCGATGAGTTTTGGCGCCGCGTCGGGTCCCGCCACGATCTCGTTGTTCATTGCAGCAGGATTTCTCGCCTATCTCGTGCTCGACCGTCTGATCCTCATCCATCCGCACGATCATGGCGAGCATCACGGGCTCGATCACGATGCCGCGCCGTCGCCACGCGGTATCGCCGGTGCGCTGACACTTTCGGCGCACAGTTACTTCGATGGCGCAGCCATCGGCATCGGCTTTCAAGCATCCCCGGCCATTGGCCTAGTCATCGCCGCCGCCGTGATCGCGCACGATTTCTCCGATGGCATCAATACTGTGAGCTTCATCCTTCGAGGCGGCGGCGCGTGGCGCAAGGCTCTGCCCTGGCTGTTCGTCGATGCGCTGGCGCCGGTGCTGGGGGCGCTGTCGACCTTGCTGTTCCGCATCCCCGATGCCGACATCGGGCCAGTGCTGGCCGTATTCGCCGGCAGCTTCCTCTATCTCGGCGCCTCCGATCTCATTCCGGAGAGCCATCACCAGCATCCGCGGGCGGCGACGACGATCATGACCCTGCTCGGCGCGGCGGTGATCTTCCTTGCCGTTCGGGTGTGGGGCGCATGACGCCGGCCGCGCGCCTGCAGGCTGCGATCGACATATTGGAAACGCTTGCCACCACGGATCAGCCGCTCGATCGGTTGTTGCGCGACTGGTTCCGCACCCGCCGCTATGCCGGATCGAAGGACCGTGCCGCGATTGCCTCTCGCGTGTTCGCCGTTCAGCGTCATCGCGCGTCCCTGGCGTGGCGCATGAACTGCGAAACTCCCAGGGCGCTCGCGATTTCGTCACTGCTGGCCGACGGTGAGAAACCGGAGGCCTATTTCACCGGCGGTGGCTATGGTCCCTCCGAGCTGAGCGATGTGGAGCAAACAGCCATCGCCGCGCCGCCGGCCGGCGAGGCGCCGATTCCTGTGCGCGGCGAGTTTCCTGAGTTTCTCGAACCTGAACTGACACGCGCGTTCGGACCGCACTTGCTCGAAGAAATGCTGGCGCTTCAGGCGCGCGCGCCGGTCGATTTGCGGGTGAACACCTTGAAGCGCCAGCGCGGCGAAGTACTGGCAGCGCTTCAGGCGCGCGAGTTCAAGGCTGCGGCGACACCATTCTCTCCCGTCGGGATTCGCATTCCCTCCGGCGAGGGCTCCGCCGAACTTGGCCGCAGCGCGATGTTCGAAAGCGGCGCCTTCGAATTCCAGGACGAGGCTGCGCAGATTGCGTCGCTTCTGTGCCAGGCAAAACCGGGTGAGCGCATCCTCGATCTGGCCGCGGGTGCCGGCGGGAAATCTCTGGCGCTTGCGGCGGTGATGCAAAACCAGGGCGAAATCGTTGCCTGCGACATCCGCCAGCCGGCCCTGCAACAACTCGCCGCCCGCGCGACACGCGCCGGAGCGACGATCATAAGGACCCATCTCATAGACAAGGAGCCGCCCGACGGACCGTTCGATGCGGTGCTGCTGGATGCTCCCTGCAGTGGCAGCGGAACCTGGCGGCGGCAGCCCGAGCTGCGCTGGCGTCTAACGCCGAGACTTCTCCGCGCGCGCACCGCGCTTCAGGACAAGCTGCTCGACCAAGCTGCGGCCGCGGTTCGTCCCGGCGGACGCTTGATCTATGCAACCTGCTCGATTCTTCCCTGCGAGAACGAGGATCGCGCCGCGGCGTTCCTTGCCCGCCATCACGAATTCGCATTGCGGCCCTGCACACAAGCGTGGCGCGAATCGCTTCCGCCCGGCATGGGCGAGTTTTCCAGAGCCTCGCCGCGCACCATGGGCACGGATGGCTTCTTCGCGGCGATTTTCGTTCGCAATGCTGCGGCTTCGCGGTCGCTGGACAAGCCAAGGGGGTAACCAGTAAATCCGGTCATGGCGGCACCCGTTCTGGTCATCGATTTCGGCTCGCAGGTCACCCAACTGATCGCACGCCGTGTGCGCGAGGCCGGTGTCTATTGCGAGATCGTGCCTTACGACAAGGCGGACGCGGCGCTCGCGGCCGGCACGCCGCGCGCAATCATTCTCTCCGGCGGCCCGGCCAGCGTGGCCGAGACCCACACGCCGCGCGCGCCGCAAAAGGTGTTCGAGCTCGGTGTTCCCGTGCTCGGCATCTGTTACGGCGAGATGACGATGTGCGAGCAGCTCGGCGGGAAGGTCGAGACCGGCCATCACCGCGAGTTCGGCCGCGCCGATATTCTCATCGCACAGGATTCGTTGCTGCTCGACGGCATCGGCAAGGCGGGTGACACCGAATCCGTCTGGATGAATCACGGCGACAAGATCACCGCCATTCCGCCTGACTTCGAAGTCATCGCGACATCGCAGAATTCGCCCTATGCAGTGATCGCCAATGTGAAGCGCGGACTCTATGGCATTCAGTTCCATCCCGAGGTCGTCCACACGCCACACGGCGCACAGATGATTGCCAATTTCGTGCGCAAGATCGCCGGCATCGTTCCGTCGTGGAACATGCATGCATTTCGCAACGCCGAGGTCGAAAAGATCAAATTGCAGGTCGGCAAGGGCAGGGTGATCTGCGGTCTCTCAGGCGGCGTGGACTCGTCGGTGGCGGCTGTGCTGATCCACGAGGCCGTCGGCGATGCGCTGACCTGCATTTTTGTCGACACCGGCCTGATGCGTGCCGGCGAGGCGGATGAGGTCGTTTCGCTCTTTCGCAATCACTACAATATTCCGCTGATCCATGCCGAGGCCGCCGACCTCTTCCTCGGCCGCCTCGCCGGGGTCAGCGATCCGGAAGCCAAGCGCAAGATCATTGGCGCCGCCTTCATCGAGGTGTTCGATGCCGAAGCTCACAAGGTCGGCGGCGCGGAATTTTTGGCACAGGGCACGCTCTATCCCGACGTGATCGAGAGCGTATCGGCCACGGGCGGCCCGTCGGTCACGATCAAGTCACATCACAATGTCGGCGGACTGCCGGACTTCATGAAGATGAAGCTGGTCGAGCCGCTGCGCGAATTGTTCAAGGACGAGGTGCGCGCGCTTGGCCGCGAGCTGGGGTTGCCGCCGTCATTCGTCGGACGTCATCCATTTCCGGGGCCAGGCCTCGCCATCCGCGTTCCGGGCGAGATCACGCGCGAGAAGCTCGACATCCTGCGCAAGGCCGACGCGATCTATCTGGACGAGATCCGCAAGGCGGGTCTGTATGACGAAATCTGGCAGGCGTTCGCCGTGCTGCTGCCGGTCAAGACGGTTGGCGTGATGGGCGATGCGCGCACCTACGATCATGTCTGCGCCTTGCGCGCCGTGACCTCATCCGACGGCATGACGGCGGATTACTATCCGTTCGAGCACAGCTTTCTCGCCCGCACCGCCACGCGCATCGTCAACGAAGTGCGTGGCATCAATCGCGTGGTCTACGACATCACGAGCAAACCGCCCGGGACGATCGAGTGGGAGTGAGTCCGCTCTGACCGCGGAATGGGCGGTTGCCGGCGGCGCGCCGCGCTTTAATTCGGTCAGGAGCGCCTTGGAGAGGTTGTGCTGCGCCCAGACCTTCGTACAATCGGGACCAGAGCCATTCGACAGACGGACCAAACCCATGAACATGCCTCCCGAGATCGCGGCGCTGGTCGGCGAGATCAATTTCGATCCGGACTCGCTGAAGACGAAGTACCTGTCCGAGCGCGACAAGCGCCTGCGCCCCGATGGCAACGCGCAATATATCGAGGTCAAGGCGGAATTCTCGCGTTATGTCGAGGATCCTTATGTCGAGCCGGGATTCACGCGCGCGCCGGTGTTCGATGACGTGGAATTCGCGATCATCGGCGGCGGATTTGGCGGCCTCTTGATGGGCGCCCGCCTGCGCGAAGCGGGCTTTGAGAAAATCCGCGTGGTGGAGAGCGCGGGCGACTTCGGCGGCACCTGGTATTGGAACCGCTATCCCGGCGCGATGTGCGACGTGGAGTCCTACTGCTATCTGCCGTTGCTCGAAGAGCTCGGCTACATGCCAAAGCACAAATATTCTTTCGCGCCGGAAATTCTCGAGCACAGCCGGCATATCGCGCGACACTACAATTTGTACGACGACGCGCTGATGCAAACCGGCGTCACCGAGCTGCGCTGGGACGAGGCGGCGGCGCGCTGGATCGTCAGCACCAATCGCGGCGACCGCTTCACCGCGCAATATATCGCCATGGCAAACGGCCCGCTCAGCCGACCCAAGCTGCCCGGCATTCCCGGCATCAACGAGTTCAAGGGATACACGTTCCACACCAGCCGCTGGGACTATCGTTACACGGGCGGCGACTCTTTCGGCAATCTCACTGGCCTGAAGGACAAGACGGTCGGCATCATCGGCACGGGCGCCACGGCCGTGCAGTGCATCCCGCACCTGGGCGAATGGACCAAGCAGCTCTACGTGTTCCAGCGCACGCCGTCCTCCATCGACGTGCGCAACAATGCGCCGACCGATCCAAAATGGGCCGCATCGCTTCAGCCGGGTTGGCAGAAGCGGCGTATGGAGAACTTCAACATCCTGGTGAGCGGCGGCGACCAGGATGAAGACTTGGTGATGGACGGCTGGACCGACATCTTCCGCAACCTGACCGGCACGGCCGCGAAGGAAGCATCACGCAAGCTCGGCCGCAGACTTACGGGAGCCGAACGCGCCAACCTGATGGAACTCGCCGACTACAAGAAGATGAACCAGATCCGCGCGCGCGTGGATGCGATCGTCAAGGATCCGACCACGGCTGCGGCGCTGAAACCGTGGTACCGCCAGTTTTGCAAGCGGCCCTGCTTCCACGACGAGTATCTGCAGACCTACAACCGCCCGAACGTGACCCTGGTCGACACGCAGGGACACGGGGTCACGGCGCTGACCGAACACGGCGTGATTGCAAACGGGCGCGAATACAAGGTCGATTGCCTGATCTTCGCCACCGGATTCGAGGTGGGCACGGCGTTCACGCGCCGGGCCGGCTACGACATTGTCGGGCGCGGCGGGCGCACCCTTTCGGAGCATTGGTCGCACGGGTTGCAAACCCTGCACGGCCTTACCACGCACGGTTTTCCGAATTGTTTCTTCCTCGGATTCACACAAGGAGCGATCACGATCAGCGTGCCGCAGGCGCTGGGCGAACAGGCCAAGCACGTCACCTACATGGTCACGCAGGCGAAGGCGCGCGGTGCCGAGGTGCTCGAACCCAGCGCCGAGGCGGAGCATGCCTATGTGCAGGAAGTACGCAGCCTGGCGCGGCTGGGCATGCGTTTCTACACGGAGTGCACGCCGGGCTATTACAACAGCGAGGGCGCCGTGGGTAACCGGGGCGGTTTCTTCTCCGACATGTATGGCGCGGGTCCGCTTCGCTTCTTCGAGATTCTCGACACCTGGCGCGGCAACGGCAAACTCGAAGGGCTCGAGTTGCACTGACCGCAATTTCGAGCGCTGCGCGAAAATCGCGCGGCGTTCAAGCGCGGCCGCGTCAGCCATCTGCTTCCCTTGCGGCTGGCTGAAATTCGCGCGCGCATCAAGATCGGCAAGGAGTTGGCGAAGAGTGTCCACAGCAATCTCGTGAGCGCGGAACATGCCGCAGGAAAATTATCGGTCGGGGTCCGGATTTCGCGCCGTGCAATTTCCGAACCTGTGAGCAGAAAGGGATTATACTTGCTCCCCGCTCGGCGGCCCGCTTGATTCGGTCTCCGCGATAGAGCGGCCGCCAGCAGAAGAAAAATGGAACAAGAAGCCTATCGCCACGTCCCCTATGACATCGAGGTCGAGCAAGCTCTGCTCGGCGCCATCCTGGCGGACAATCGCGCCATCGAGCGCGTCTCGTCGATCCTCAAGGCCGAGGATTTTTACGATCCGCTGCACCAGCGTATCTACGAGGTGATGCTGACGTCGAGCGAGCGCGGCGGCATGGTGCTGACGCCGCTCACACTGCACGCGGCGATGAAAGCCGATCCGGGCCTCATGGAAGTGGGAGGCCACGCCTATCTGGCCGGGCTGGTGCAGGCGGCGCCCGCGATGCCGAATGTGCGCGACTTCGCGAGCATCCTTCACGATCTGGGCGTCCGGCGCACCCTGATCGGCATCGGCGAGGACATCGTCAACACCGCTTATGAAGCGCCCCACGACAAACCGCCAAGAGCCCAAATCGAGGAGGCTGAAAAGGCACTCTATCGGGTCAGCGAAAGCTCGAAATATGGCTCCGGCCCGATCGATTTCGCCGAAAGCCTGCGCCGCACCGTGGCGCTGGCCGAAAAGGCGCAGGCGCGAGGCGGGCGGATATCGGGCCTTATCACCGGCTTCAGCGACATCGACTCCCTGCTCGGCGGACTTCAGCCGTCGGACCTCATCATCCTGGCCGGGCGCCCCGGCATGGGCAAATCCTCGCTTGCCACCAACATGGCGTTCCATACCGCACGTGCCTATGTGCAGGACATGGAGGCGGGCGCCGAGGTACCGCGCGGTGCGCCGGTCCTCATGTTCTCGCTGGAAATGGCCGCGCAGCAACTCTCGGCGCGTATTCTTTCCGAGCAGACCGAGATCGAGATGTGGAAGATCCGCAACGGCAAATTCTCGGAGCATGAGTGGGAGAAATTCGTCCTCACCATGCAGGACCTCTCGACCCTGCCGCTCTACATCGACGACACGGGCGGCATATCGATCGCGCAGATCGCGGCGCGCGCGCGGCGCATGAAGCGCGAGAAGAACATTGGCTGCGTGATGATCGACCACATCCAGCTGGTTGCCGGTTCAGGCCGGCCGGAAAATCGCGTGCAGGAGATCACCGAGATTTCCAAGAGCCTGAAAGTGCTTGCCAAGGAACTGGACGTGCCGGTGGTGGCCCTCTCGCAATTGTCGCGTGGCGTCGACGCGCGCGACGACAAGCGGCCTGTCCTCTCCGACCTTCGCGAGTCCGGCTCGATCGAGCAGGACGCCGACGTCGTGATGTTCATCTATCGCGAGGAATATTATTTGAAGTCCCGCGAACCCGATCCCGGCACGCCCGACCACGCCAAGTGGCTCGAGAAATGCGAGCGGGCGCATCGCCGGGCCGAACTGCTCGTCGAAAAGCACCGGCATGGCGCGACCAACAAGATCGAGCTGTTCTTCGATGACCGCTTCACGCGGTTCTCGAACCTGGCCGGCGAGGATGCGGCCCGGAATTGACGCGCCGCCATGAAGAAAAATTCACTCCCGGCAACACTATTTTAGGCGCGCGCGCCCACACTCCGGTAATCTGATAAAGTACAAGGTATGCGCAGCCGGCGCTGCCAGACCGGTGAGCGCGGAAACGGCGGGCCATCGCCCCATTGGATTGATCAGGCGTGACGGACGTCGGAAGCGAACCTGCGGACTTCTCCGCCATCCTGGCCGAGCGCGCGCAAGCAGAAATTGGCGAGAGCGAGCGCAATATCCGCCGCACGATCGTCGGCATTGCCGTGCTCGCACTCCATATTCTGGCGATCGCGGTGTTCATCTACAGCAGCCGGATTCCGTTCGTGCAGCGCGTGCGGTCGACCATCCCAGAAGCCATCATGTGGCTCGTCCTGCCGACCAACCCGCCAAATCCGATCCTGGTCAAACCGGAACTGCCGGAGCAACCCTTGCCGCACGTGATCGCCCCGATCACCCTGCCGCCGATCCCGGCCCGGCCGCTGCCGGCGGCTCCGCCGAGCGAAGGGATGCTGGGAGTCGGCAGGTCGTTGGCCTGCGGCGCCTCCAGCTACGAGAACCTGTCGGCTGCGCAACGCAGCACGTGCCGTCACCAGCCCTGGCGTTTCGTCAAGCGGGCAGATGGCACAATCGTGCTGGACGTCGCCAAACCGGCCGAGCCGCCGCCTTCTGCGATCGACGTGCTTCGCCGCGAACAGCAGACCGCGTCGCCTTGTCCGCTCCTTTCGAACGTTCCTTGTCTCGGAAAAGTCCTGCATGGCGATCCGAACGGTGTAGGGCCGCAGCCATTTTAGAACGGACAGGCTCGAAATTGGCGCATGCGGAGAGGGCTTTGACGGCGGGCCGCCCCACCGGCATTGTCCTCGGCATGAGCAACACGGATTTCGAAGCAGCGCGCCTGACCGTGCGGTTGGGCGCGATCGTGTCGAACTATCGCGTCTGCCAGCGCCTGGCCGGCCCGGCCGCCGTGGCGGGCGTGGTGAAAGCCGACGGCTACGGCCTGGGTGCCGCCGCGGTAACGAAGGCGCTTGCCGACGCCGGTTGCGATACCTTCTTCGTGGCGCGACTCGAAGAAGGAATCCAGTTGCGACCGATCGTGCCGCACGCGCGCATCTTCGTTCTCGACGGTGCCATGCCGGACTCCGTTCCGGCGTTGATAACCCATCGCCTCACTCCGGTGCTCAATTCGCTGGGCCAGATCGCCGGATGGAATGCGGCGGCGCAGGAGACCAGGTCGACCCTGGACGCTGCGATCCACATCGACACGGGAATGAACCGGTTGGGTCTGGCCGGCGACGAGCTCTCCTTGCTTGCGTCCGATTGGAACGCACGGGTCGAAAATCTGCGTCCTGTGCTGCTGATGAGTCATCTGGCGTGCGCCGACGACCCGAAGGCGAAAATGAACAGTGTGCAGCTCGATCGCTTCCACACCGCCCTCGCCATGCTGCCACCAACGCCGGCGAGCTTGTCGTCGAGCGGCGGCGTGCTGCTCGGCAAGGAATATGCGTTCGACCTGGTGCGGCCTGGCATCGGACTTTACGGCGGCAACGTCCAGAATCTGCCGACAAATCCCTTTTCGGTCGCAGCCGTGCTGACGGCGCGCGTCCTCCAGCTCCGCCGCGTTGACAGCGGCAGGAGTGTTGGCTACGGAGCCACGTTCCGTACGAAGTGGCCTACGGTGCTCGCGACCGTGGCGTTGGGGTATGCAGACG
The DNA here is from genome assembly GCA_025360685.1 of Pseudomonadota bacterium. Lineage (GTDB taxonomy): Bacteria > Pseudomonadota > Alphaproteobacteria > Micropepsales > Micropepsaceae > Rhizomicrobium. The sequence goes on along the minus strand of JANYBR010000196.1, from coordinate 2,053 downwards.
GATTGATGCGCGCCATCGGCAATCAAGGACATGCGGCCGTATCGGGCCGTCGCGTGCCGGTGGCAGGGCGCGTCTCCATGGATCTGGTCACATTGGACGTGACAAGCGTTCCCGCGGACTCGATCTCGACCGAGTCCGAAGTGGAGTTCTTCGGCGATACGATTTCGCTCGAAGAAGCGGCCAAGGCGGGCAACACTGCCGCCTACGAAATTCTCACCTCGCTGACGCCGCGCGTGCCGCGCCACTATGAAGAAGGCAGCGCATGAACATCTTCGCGCCCATCGGCCGTGCATTCCTGACATTGCTGGCGCAGATCGGCGGCCTGACGATGTTCATGGTCTCGTCCGTCTCCAGCTGCTTTCGCCCGCCGATCTACTGGTTTCACATCGCGCGCCAGATCATGCGCATCGGATACTTTTCGCTGCCGGTGGTGGGCTTGACGGCGTTCTTTACCGGCGGCGTGCTGGCTTTGCAGATCTATATCGGCGGCAACCGCTATGGCGCCGAAGCGATCGTGCCGCAAATTGTGGTTCTCGGCATCACGCGCGAACTGGGACCGGTGATCGCCGGATTGATGGTCGCCGGCCGCGTCGCCGCCGCGATCGCTGCCGAGATCGGAACCATGCGTGTGACCGAACAGATCGACGCGCTCACAACGCTTGCGACCAACCCGATCAAGTATCTCGTTGTGCCGCGCCTGGTTGCGGCCGTGCTGACCATGCCGATCCTGGTCGCAATAGCCGACTCCATCGGCGTGTTCGGGGGCTATGTGGTTTCGACGGAAAGCCTCGGGTTCAGCGGCGGCATCTATCTGAAGAACACCGTGGACTTCGTCACGCACCAGGACGTGACCTCGGGTCTGATCAAGGCGGCGGTGTTCGGCTTCATCATCGCGCTGATGGGCTGCTACAACGGCTTTCATTCCAAGGGCGGCGCGCAAGGTGTCGGCGCAGCAACCACCAATGCGGTTGTATCGTCCTCCATTCTGATCCTGTTTGCGAACTATGTGCTCACCTCGGTGCTGTTCTCCAAATGAACAAGACCGCCGCAACACCGAAGATCGAGTTGCGCGGCGTGAAGAAGCGCTTCGGCTCGAAGGTCGTGCTCGACGGCATCGACCTGAAACTGGATTCCGGCAGTTCGCTCGTCGTGATCGGCGGCTCGGGCACCGGCAAGTCTGTGACGATCAAATGCGTGCTTGGCATCCTGCGTCCCGACTCCGGCCAGATTCTGGTCGACGGCAAGGACGTCACCCGGATCCGCGGCCGCGAACGCGAAGCGATGCTGCGAAAATTCGGCATGCTGTTTCAGAGCGCCGCATTGTTCGACAGCCTCTCGGTTTGGGAAAATGTCGCGTTCGGCTTGATACAGGGCCGCGGCATGCCGCGCAAAAAGGCGCGCGACGTCGCGATACAGAAGCTCGCCAAGGTCGGTCTCGGCCCCGAAGTTGCAAGTCTTTCGCCCGCCGAACTTTCTGGCGGCATGCAGAAACGCGTCGGACTCGCGCGCGCCATCGCCGCCGATCCGGAAATCATTTTTTTTGACGAACCCACAACGGGTCTTGATCCCATCATGGCCGACATCATCAACAATCTGATCGTCGATACGGTCCGCGATGTGGGCGCCACCACGCTCTCCATCACCCACGACCTGGTCAGTGCGCGCAAGATCGCCGACCGCATCGCTATGCTTTACAAGGGCAAGATCATCTGGCATGGGCCGACCAAGGATATCGATGCCAGTGGCAATCCCTACGTCGACCAGTTCATCCACGGCCGTGCCGAAGGCCCGATCAAGATGGAAGTGAAGGCGTAGGTGGCCCGCGCGGTCGCCACCTTCGTCTGCCAATCCTGCGGCGCCGTTCATCCCAAATGGTCCGGCAAGTGCGACGAGTGCGGCGGCTGGAACACCTTGAGCGAGGAGGGCGCGCCGGCGCCCATCGGCGCGAGCGCAACCAAGCGCGTCAAGGGCCGCCGCTTTTCGCTTGAAAACCTCAAGACCGAAGATGCCGAACCACCGCGACGAATGACCGGCATCGCCGAATTCGATCGCG
>JANYBR010000184.1 GCA_025360685.1 Pseudomonadota bacterium | reverse complement strand
GCCCCAATAGTGCGGCACGAACCAAACCTTGTTCGAACCGGCGCCGATGCCAGGCAGATTGCGCAAGGTCGGCGAAATCTTGTTCCAGTTTTTTAACTTGGTCGTGTCGATCGGTTGCAGCAGACCGGCTTCCCGCCAGCGCGGAAATTCATAGTAGCACGGACCCATCACATCGGGTTTGTAGCCGCTGCGCATCTTGGCGAACGCTTCATCTTCGTCTCCGAAGATCACTGTGCTTGGATTCTCGCCATACCTTTTCTTGTAGCTGGCCAGGAACGGCGCATCCATGTAGTCCTCCCACTGGAATAGGGAGGCGGGCGCCGACGCGAGCCTCGTTCCGCGGTTCGACCAGACGTAATATGTCGCCGCTGCGGCAACGATCGTTACGATGACGATTAGCCATATTGGCAATTTCATTGTGCAATCCATGCCCGTTCTTTGCGAAAACTAGGGGCGATGCCCGGTTCGCGCAATCTGCGTGGGCGACGGGCGTTAGCTTTGTGGCAAGCAGCTCCACGCCTATGATGGGTGCATGAACAAGGCAGCCAACATCCCCCGCTTCGCCAAACCCGCTTTCGTCGAGCGCGCCAGGGCAGAATTCGAAGCGTTGGTGACGAGCCAGCCGCAGATCGAACTTGTCGATGCGGTACTGGTCGACATCTGCGGCACGATGCGCGGCAAACGCCTGCCGGTCGCCGACGCAGGGCGCCTGTTCGAGACCGGCATGCAGATTCCCAAATCGGTTTATCTGATGGATGCCAAGGGCGAGATGGTGAACCCGTTTGGCCGCGGCTTCGGCGACGGCGATCCGGACGGTACAGCCTGGCCGGTACCGGGAACCGTCTCGCGGGTCTGGGACCAGGGACCGGCAAGGGCGCAGATTCTCACCACGATGCGCAACGAGGACGGCACACCGACCGCCGGCGAGCCGCGCGCCGCGCTAGAACTTGCGCTGGATCGTTTCTCCGATTTGCGCCTGACGCCCGTGGTGGCACTGGAACTCGAATTCTACCTGGTCGATCCGGCGCGCGATGAGACGGGAGCGCCGCAGCCGCCGCTCAATCCGCGTACAGGCCTGCGCGAGCGCGACAATGCCGTCTACAGTATCGATGACCTGGACCGCTATCGCGAGTTCCTGACGGCGCTCAACGAGGCGGCGTTGGTGCAAAACGTTCCGCTGAGCGCGGCCAGCTCCGAATATGCGCCCGGCCAATTCGAGATCAACCTGCACCATCAGGCCGACGCCCGCCTCGCCGCCGACCACGCGATCTTGCTCAAACAGATCGTGCGTGCGGCCGCGCGCGCCAGCGGCTTTGAAGCGACCTTCATGGCCAAGCCCTATCCCGACCGGATCGGCAGCGGCTTGCACATCCATGCCAGCATCGTCGACGCAGCGGGCCGCAACATTTTCGACGACGGTTCGGTTGAGGGCTCCGAGCGGTTGCGCCATGCTATCGGGGGCTTGCAGGCGATGATGCCGGATTCGATGGCGCTGTTCGCACCGTCGCTCAATTCCTATCGCCGCTTCCAGCCGGACATGTTCGCGCCGGTCAATCGCCGCTGGGGCGTGAACAACCGCTCGGCGGGTTTGCGCATTCCGGTTAGCCTTGGCGAAGCGCGCCGCGTCGAGCATCGCGTGAGCGGCGCGGATGCCAATCCGTACTTCGCGTTGGCTGCGGTGCTGGCGGGGCTGCACCACGGCCTGGTCAACAAGCTCGATCCGGGTCCCGGCGCCACCGGCAATGTCTCGCGCGAGCCGGATATGGCGCTGCCGTTCAATATCGACGATGCGCTGGCGCGTCTGACCAAGGCGCCGGTGCTCGATTCCTATCTTGGTTCGGAAACCGTCGCACTCTATCGCGAGACCAAGCGGCTGGAGGTCCAGCGCTTCCGCAAGATCATCTCGCCGGCCGAGTACGATTGGTATCTCTAGACCTTCGGCAGACGCAGTTCGGCTGCCGTGCCTTCGCCGACAAGGCTGCCGATGCGGATGGCGCCGCCCATCCGGCGCGCCAACGCCATGGCGATCGTCAGACCCATGCCGAGACCGGTCATGGAACCCGGCCGCTCGAAACGCCGGAACGCGACGCCGGCGGCGGCGGCTTCGGCGCGCGTAAAGCCGTGACCGTTGTCGGTGACGCTGATGACCACCGCGCCTTCCTCTTCGTGCACCTCTACCCTCACCGTGCCACCTTCCTGTGTGAAGAGCAGCGCATTCGACAGCAGGTTGGTCAGGATCCTGCGCACTGCGAGCGCATCGGCGCGGGCTTCGACGGCGGCCGTGAATCCCAGATGCAAGGTGATGCGCCGCGAGAACGCGCGGCCGGCATGCTCGCCGGCGACCTCCGAGGCTATCGTCGAAACGTCGACATTCGACGTTTGCAACGGATAGCGGCCGGCTTCGATGTTGGCGAACTCCAGTATGTCGCCGATCTTGCTATGGAGGTTGCGGCCGGCCTCGTTGATGTCGTGTGCGTATTCGACATATTTGGCGTGTCCCACCGTGCCGTAGAAGCCGCGCTCGATCACTTCGGAAAATCCGATGATCGCGTTCAGCGGCGTGCGCAGCTCGTGGCTCATATGCGCGATGAATTCCGACTTGGCGCGGGCATCCTCCACCGCGCGGCGCTCGGCATGGGCCAGGCGCACCAGCAGCTTGGACTCGACCGGCCGCGTGGTGCGCAGCGTGCGGATCGCCTGCGCCGAGCGCGCCCGCTTTTCGAATTCCCGCACGAACACGAACGCCAGCGCTGCTCCGGCCAGCGCGGGTCCCAGGATGACAAACAGATACAGCGGCAGCGAACCCGTCCAGGCCGCCAGAGCCGAGTCCTCGTCAACCGATGTTCGAACCACAACCGGCCAGTTTGCCAGGGCGACCGACGGCCCCGAACCGGCCCAACCGGCGTCCTGCAGCAACACCGCTCCGCCCGACATTGTCAGCGCGGCGCGCTGGAGTATCCGGGCTGGAACAAGCGCGTGAGGATCGAAGTCGATGGCGACGAGGTTGTTCCGATAAAAAAAAGTCATTGTCGATGGAGCGAATACGGACGGCTCGTGCGCGGCCATCTCGCTCGGCGAAAGCGGAATCGCTCGCGCGTTCAATGACGACACCGCGATGCCGCTTTGGTCGTACACGCTTAGCGCCCGTACGCCGGATGTCCGGGCGACGCTCGAAATCGGCTGGCCGTCGGCGAAGCCGCGGCCCAGAGCGGCGAGGCGATCGAGGCCCGCGCACGCTTCGGCTGCGACGTCGGCGGCGCGGCGGGCTTCGAAGTACTGTGCCTGCGCCAACGCGTGGATACGGTCGCCTCGCATTTGCAGGACTGCGGCGGCCGCGAACGTGCCGCAGATCAGCACCACGCACACCAGCACGGTGAAGCGGATGTTGAGCACCGCCGGGCGGCCGGCAGTCAGCGTCGAGTTCATGGCGGCGTGGCTATGCGCCATCGCGATCCCCAAGGCGACTGATTCGCCTTGTTCGATTATGCGAATCGCCGAGTCGGTGTCACGAAGGTTAATGAAATCTTACTCGAGCATCTTGCCGACCACCTCGAACAGGTTGGACGACAGTCCGTCCAGCTTGCCGAGCTTCTCCAGTTCGGCGCGCATCAGCCCCTGGCGGACCGGATCGTAGCGCCGCCAGGCCTCGAACGCGCCGGACATCCGCGCCGCAACCTGAGGATTGATCTTGTCCAGAGTGGCGATGGTTTCAGCGACCAGCCGGTAGCCGCCGCCGTCTTTGGCGTGGAACCGCAGATGGTTGGCCGAAAACGCGCCCACCAGGGAGCGGACCCGGTTGGGATTTCGGATGTCGAAGACCGGCTGCTGCATCAGCGCGCGCACGGCGTCGACCGTACCCGCCAGGCAGGAACCCGCCTGCAGACTCATCCACTTGTCGAGGACCAGGGGATCGGAGCGGAAGCGGTCATGGAAATCGGCGAAAGCTGCCGCGCGGCGCGGCGAGTCCATTCGCGTCAGCACAGCCAAGCCCGCGATCATATCCGTCATGTTGCTGGCGGAGCGATAGTGTGAGTCCGCGAGCGCAGCTGCCGTCTCATCGTCCGCCGCGGTGAGGTAGCGCAGGCAGGCATTGCGCAGCGCGCGCCGGCCGGCCGAGCGGGCATCCGGGTTGAAGGCATGTTCGCCGCCCAGCTTCTTGTAGAGGGCTTCGAAGTGCTTTCCGTGCGCGGCCGCCACCGTGCGAATAAGGTTCGTGCGGGCGGCGTGGATCGCGTCGGGATCGGGCGGCGTCATCGCCAGCGCGAGTTCGTTCTCCAGCGGTGGTGCCAGCATCTGGGCCGCGAAGGCATGGTCCTCGTCCGCGCGCGCCAGTGCCTGGCCCATAGCGTCGACATAGGTGGCGTCGGCTTTCGGCGCCGCACCGGACTTTGCCGCCTGCGTCATCTCGCGCAGCACATCGGTGGCGAGTACCTGGCCGGCCTCCCAGCGGTTGAAGGAATCGGTGTCGCGGGACATCAGAGCGGACAGCGACTTGCGATCCACCGGCACTTTGAAATGCACCGGGGCCGAGAAGTGCCGGCCGAGCGACAGCAGTGGCGCTTCCTCCACGCCGACAAAGGTGAAGGTCTGTTCTGCGGAGGAAAGCTCGAGCACACGCTCGTCCGGACCGGTTGCGTTCTCGCCTTCGAGAGTCAGCGGTTGCGCGCCTCTGGTGCCGAGCAGGCCGAGCCGCACCGGAATGACCATAGGCTGCTTCGTTGGTTGACCGGGCGTCGGACCGAGACTTTGCTTCAAGGTGAGCGCGTAGGTCTTCTTCGCTGGATCGTACTGGCCGTCGGCCTCAAGCGTGGGCGTGCCGGACTGCTGGTACCAAAGGCGGAACTGTTTCAGCTCGCGCCGGCACGCATCCTCGAAGCACTTGACCCAATCTTCGACGGTGGCCGCCTGTCCATCGTGGCGCTTGAAATAGAGATCGGTTGCCTTGCGATAGCCTTCCGGCCCGACCAGCGTTTGCAGCATCCGGATGACTTCCGAGCCCTTCTCATAGACCGTCGCCGTGTAGAAATTGTCGATGGTGATGTAGCTCTGCGGCTGCACCGGATGGGCGAGCGGGCCTGCATCCTCCACGAACTGGCGCATGCGCAGCGCCTTGACGTCGTTGATGCGGCACACGCCATGGCTGCGCATGTCGCCGGAGAAACTCTGGTCGCGAAATACCGTGAGGCCCTCCTTGAGAGAAAGCTGGAACCAGTCTCGACAAGTGATGCGGTCGCCGGTCCAGTTGTGGAAATACTCGTGCGCCACGACGCTCTCGATGCGCGCATAGTCGTCGTCGGTCGCGGTCTGCGGCGAGGCCAGCAACAACTTGTCATTGAAGATGTTGAGGCCCTTATTCTCCATCGCGCCAAAGTTGAAGGCGCTGACGGCGACAATCATGAAGATGTCGAGATCGTACTCGCAGCCATATTTCTCCTCGTCCCAGCGCATGGCGCGCTTGAGCGAGTCCATCGCATAGGCGACTTTCGCCTCGTTGCCATGCTCGACATAGATGGCGAGCGACACCTTGCGTCCGGACATGGTGGTGAACTCGTCGCGCAGCACGCCAAGATCGCCGGCCACCAGCGCAAACAGATAGCTCGGCTTGGGGAACGGATCGTTCCAGGTCGCGAAGTGCTGGCCACCCGGCAGATCGCCCTTCGCGATCGGATTGCCGTTCGACAGCAGCACGGGA
>JANYBR010000177.1 GCA_025360685.1 Pseudomonadota bacterium | reverse complement strand
TTTTCCGTTGGTGCGGTCGATGACATAGAAGAATCCGTTCTTCGGCGCCTGCAGCAGCACCTTGCGCAGCACCCCGTCGATCGTGACGTCGGCAAGGATGATGTGCTGCGTCGCTGTGTAGTCCCAGTCGTCTCCTGGCGTGGTCTGGTAGTACCACACCATCTCGCCGGTATCCGGCTTCAGCGCGACGATCGACGAGAGATACAGATTGTCGCCACCGCCGGGCGATCTGAGATTGCGGTTCCAGGACGCGCCGTTGCCGGTCCCAAGATAGATCAGATCGAGTGCAGGATCGTATGCCATCGAATCCCACGGCGTGCCGCCGCCGCCCTGCTCCCACCATTTGTGCCGCGTGCCGCCGTCGCTCCAGGTCTTCATGGCGACGGCCATCGCCTTGTCTTCGGGCGGCAGCTTGGGATCGCCGGGCACGACGTAGAAGCGCCAAAGCTGGCGTCCCGTGTCGGCGTCGTAAGCCGTGAGATAGCCGCGCACGCCATATTCCGCGCCGCCGTTGCCGATCAGCACCCTGCCCTTCACCACGCGCGGCGCACCGGTGATCGTGTAGGGGCGGCTGCGGTCGATGGTGTTGATGTCCCAGATCGGTTTGCCCGTGCGGGCGTCAAGCTTGACCAGACGACCGTCGAGCGTGCCGACATAGACCGCGCCCTTCCACACGGCGACACCGCGATTGACGACGTCGCAGCAGGCGAATCGGCCCCATTGGCCCGGCACTTCGGGATCGTAGAACCAGAGCTGGCGGCCGGTCTTGGCATCCAGCGCCCACACTTTGCTCCACGAGCCGGTGACGAACATGATGCCGTTCGACACGATCGGCGTCGCTTCCAGGCCGCGCACCGTGTTGGTGCGGAACTCCCAGGCGACGCCGAGCTGCTTGACCGTGTCGCGATCGATGTCCTTCAGCGGCGAAAAGCGTTGTTCGGAATAGGTGCGCCCGTGCGCCAGCCAATCACCCGGCGTATCGTCGGCATGGACAATGCGGTCGCCGTCGATATTGGCGGCATCGTCCAGGCGCGCGGCCGGGCTGTCGTCGGAATTGTTCTCGACTGGCGGCGCGGGCTTCGGCGCGGCGGGCTTTTGGCTATTGCCCGCCGGCCCACAAGCCGTCAGCGAAATCAGCAGAAGTCCTGCCAGGCCGGCATACCAACGCAAAACCATCCACGACCCCGATTTGCCCGCGCCGATGACACGGCGCGAGTCCGCGGACAAAGCTAATGAGGCGTGTGCCCACTCACAAGCCGTCGATTAGCCACGTTCCAGCGCAAGTTTTATGGCTTCGGCGCCCTGGCTCATTTGTTGATCTATGTATGGGCCAAGCGCATCGGGCAGCACGTCGGTGGTCCAGATGAAGCGGCAGCGGCTCTCGCCATCCGGGACGATCTCGGCGGACGCGTTGTGATGCATGATGCGTTCGCTCGACACGACATACACAAGGCGCCGCCCAGCTTCGTCCATTGTCACCAGCGTCTCCTTGACGACAGAGCCGTTGGCAAAGGTGACAATGCGCGCTTGGTCGCCGTCCGGCGTGCTGTGCGTGACAAAGCCAGGCGCGAGCCGCGTGTGGACACTCTGAAAATCCGCCAGCGCGTCCCAGACCTTGCCGGCCGGTGCGCTGAGATGAAGTTCCTTGCGAATGGACGCCATGATCTGTGCTCCCTAGTACCGAGGAGCAAAATCGCACGGCAGTGATCTTGGTGCTGGCCACATTCGGACGCGATAGGCCGCGCCGAGCTAAGCCGCCAGACGAGCCCGCGTCGCATTCAGGCGGACGGGAAGTGACTTCACGCCGCGAATTCCCAATCGCTCGATCCACTGCAACTTGCCCGGCTCGACGATCTGCAGGTCCGGATAGCGCGCATACAGCTTCGACAGCGCGCACTGCGCCTCGACCCGCGCCAGCTGCATGCCGAGGCAGAAATGGATGCCCGAACTGAACACCAGATGGGGGTTGGGGAAACGGTCGAGCTGGAGACGGCCGGGTTCGTCGAACTGGGCCGGATCCGAATTGGCGGCCGCGACCAACGCCAGAATGATGTCACCGCGATGAAGCGTCTGGCCGAAGAATTCGCTGTCGCGCGCGACGAATCTCGGCTTGGTGCTCTGCACGGGTGACGTGTAGCGGGCCAGTTCCTCGACCGCGCGCTCCATGCGATGTGCCGGGTCGGCGAACAGAAAAGTCTTCTGGATGGGGTTCTGTTCCAACGCGATGACGCTGTCCTCGATGAGATGCGTCGTCGTCTCAAACCCGGCGATCAACAGCAAGAGCACCATGGAAAGCAGTTCACTCTCATCGAGCTTGTCGCCATCCTCTTCGGCGCGAACCAGCTCGCTGATCAGCCCTTCGCGCGGCGCGCGGCGGCACTCCTCGATCTGCCCGCGCACATAATTCGTCATCTTGCCGATCGCGCCGAAGGCGCGCGCGATGCTGAGCGGCCCCTTGATCGAGAGAAGGCCCCTGGTCCAGGCGGTGAACGTCTCGCGATCCTGGTGCGGTAGACCCAGCAGTTCGCAAATGACATCGAGCGGCACGCGGCGCGCATAGGTGCCCGCGAGATCGACTTCTTCCTGTCCTGCGAATTGATCCAGTATCCCGTCGGCGATTTGCTCGATCCGGCCGCGCATCGCCTGCACGTCGCGTCGCTGGAACGCCTTGTCGACCAGCTTGCGCAGCCGCCGGTGATCTGGTTCGTCCTTGAGCAACATGTTGTTGGCGAACAGCCGAAGAGTGTTCGGCATCCACCATTGCATGCCCGCGACGCCGGACTTGCCGGCGTGCCTGCCCTCCTGGACGAAGAGCGCATTGTCTTTGACCATGGCGATGGTCGACGCATAGGTGGTCGTGACCCAGCCCTTGCCCACGAACGGCAAGCGCACGGGAATGACCGGTCCGGCCTCGCGCATCGCGGCGAAGGTCGGCAGCGGATCGCATTTGAACGCGGCACCTTCAATGTCGAACCTCAAAGGCGCGTTCAATCGGTAAGCCAGATTTCGATCAGCCATAGCCCAAAGAATCTGGGCCTTTTCGCGCGCTCGTGCCAGCGAAATCCACGGCCTCCCAACCCGATGTGCCTGCCCTGACCTGCATGATCCTGACAAATTCCGTCGCGGCAGCGTGCTAGTCCGGGCACGGCGCCTGGAGGCTTTCAACATGTCATCGCATCGCGACTTCGACTTTCTGTTCGGCGCATGGCGCGTGCAGCACCGGCGGTTGAAGGAACGGCTCGCGCACTGCGATGCCTGGGAGGAGTTCTCCGGATTTTCGACAGTGCAACCGCTGTTGCGCGGCTTTGGCAATGTCGACGACAATTTCATCGATCTGCCGGGCGGCGCCTATCGCGCTGCCACCGTGCGTTCGTTCGACAGCGAAACCGGCAAGTGGGCGATCTGGTGGCTCGATGCACGCCAGCCGCACCAGATCGATGTGCCGATCATCGGAAGTTTCGACAATGGCATTGGAACCTTCCTGGCGGACGAACCATTCCGCGGCAAGCCAATCACGGTACGGTTCCTGTGGACGGCCATCACGCGGCAATCGTGCCGCTGGGAGCAAGCGTTCTCTGAAGACGGCGCGCGCAAGTGGGAAACGAACTGGATCATGGATTTCACGCGGATGGCGTGAAAACTTATGAAACCTCTAACGCCTTGCCGCCCGGTGCCGCCACGATCAATTTGATCAGTTCTTCGGTGATCGTCGGTTCGAGTCCTTCGGTATGTCCCTTGTCGATGCGGACAACATCGGCGATCAGCCGGCCATCGCGCGCATTGGGATAGACATACACCTGTGCCGTACCGGGCCGCGGCTTCAGTCCCCAAGCCTTGGTCGAATAGCTCTCGCGCATCGTGTCGTGGATCTTGCCCGGTTCGGTATCGACCACATCCGCTTGGCGCACACGCGCGCCCGCGCCGTATTTCTCGGCCAAATGCGACGTCGTCGGAAGACTTGCGATCTCATGCTCGCCGACCGCGAATATATGGGAGAGATCGCACGTGACATCCGGCGGCGGTGGAAAGGCGGGCATGTTCATCTTCGCGCCCGGCGGCAGCGGAACCGAAAATCCAGCGGCGCGTTCCGCGGTGCCGATGCGGCCGCCCGAAAGGCTGAGCCAGCCATCGACGCGGTTCTGGAAAAACGGATCGGTGGCGAGCAAGCGCCGCGACGTCATTCCGCCCTGCGAATGACCAACCAGCCAGAAGCTCCTGATGTTCTGTTTGCCATATTTCTCGAACACGAAGTCGACGATGTTGTGCAGATGCGCATCGTCCACCTCGCCGACCCAGCGCCGCGCAGGCTCTTTGGTGGCGGCCGAGGGCGTGGCGATCACCAGCCGGTACTTGTTGCGATAGTCGACCGCGGGGAAATAGGCGCGCTGCCACGCTCCGACCGAACCGCCGCCGTGAAGGTTCAACAGGAAGTTAAGCTTTTCGCCCGCCCTCAGATCGTCCGGATCGTCGACATAGAATTTGCGTCCCGTCTTTTCGTCCAGCGCGACGAAGCTTGCCATGATCGGTTCTCCCCATGCGGCGCCGGCTTGAAGGCAGGCGTGAGGCAGAAGTCTACGCGGCACAGTTCGCCAGTGCCAAGCAGGTGCCTTTTCGGGTTAGGTAGATATGGATCAATAATAGGTACTGTTACGCAACTCGCCTCAACCGCTTGAAGAAGGCGCTAATCCGGTGTCGCGTTTGCTCGCGCCAGACTACGCCATCGTCGTCGACCCAGTTAAGTTGAATCACCCGCCTGGGGCCAGTAAACGGCTCGAAGCCATGCCAGGCATTAGCAGTAATTCGGCAGTCCGCGTTGAGTGCGCCTTTGCTGACTCGCCGCACTGAGCGCATCGCTCGCAAATGGCAATCGCCGGCCGCACCATTTCCATTGCTCCGTAGAACGCGGGTCGGCATCGCTCTGCATGCACGACAGGTGCATCCGCAAAGTGCTTGAGTTCACGGCGACTCGACCGACTCGAAGGTCGAAACGCGGCGGACAGCTCAACCCGCAGACTTGCTTGTTCCAGCCCGATCGTAACCATGTTGAGCACGGCGCCTGAGGCGCCAACAAATTGTGTGTGTCCCTGCGACAGTGAAGCCCCGCCGGAACCGTCCTAGTCGAGATCCCTGTTACCCAATTAACAGCGAAAATAACAGGGAATTTATCAGGGAACTTTTGATGAGCCGCAAGCGGCGCGGAATTGCGCGCGACAATTGAAACAATCTCCATAACCTGGCCCCAAGACCGACCATCACGTTAGCCATTGGTCGATCCGGCGAAACATTGCGACCGCAAGCGCAGCGCCCTCATGCGCCCCACTCACAGCGGGCACGATCGATCTTAGCGGTCCAGGATCGCAAGTGCGACCCTGGACCTTCTCCATCGAAGTCCGCTCGCTCAACATCTAGCGATCGCCCACGCGCGCGGAGAAGTGACAAGGAACGGGTTGCCGGAAGTGCAACGCACAAATTCCGTTGTGCCACTCACCGCATCGAGTGCCATCGCTCGATCAGCTACCACGAATTTCCCCTGACGCTGACCGCAATGTTCTTATAGCTTTCCACGCGCATTAGCGCGAACTCGGACACGACACATGGGCGCCATGTCCGCTGGGGAGCCGTCCGAATTCGAAAACGCAGAATACCAGGGAACTATTGGTGCAGATTGGAAACCGGTATGGCGCGGCTCGCGCGATCAACTTCTGGGATAGCGGACTGCGCGCGCATGTAAATTGATTGGTACAGCACTGTTTCGAAGACGAACTTTGCTCCGCTCAAAATTCAACTCACGGAGCAAAAGTGCGCAGAACGTTCACAAGTCGTTCGCGGCAGCGGCATCCTGCCCGCGTACACGATGCCTCTAGTTTATTGGATGCCCAACGATCAGCGAGTGTCCGCTTCCGACCGATTGTGTTGAAAAACTCTCTGCTTGAAGTGGTTGTGACGCCCTGATTCAGTTCTGCTGATGACGGGAGACGTGATCGATGATGGGCGAACGGACGGTGATGCAGGAAGCGCTGTTCTACGGCTTCAGCCTGGAGCGGCATGTTCCGAACGATCACATGCTGCGGTCGATTGACCGGTTTGTCGATCTGTCTGGGGTTCGGGCCCACCTTGAGCCGTACTACAGCGCGACAGGCCGCCCCTCGATTGATCC
>JANYBR010000207.1 GCA_025360685.1 Pseudomonadota bacterium | reverse complement strand
ATTCGCGTCCCGTGGCCTTGGCGATCGACTTGCCGAGCGATGTCTTGCCAACGCCTGGAGGACCCACGAGGCACAGGATTGGTCCCTTCATCTTGCCGGCACGCTGCTGCACCGCGAGATATTCGAGGATGCGCTCCTTGACCTTGTCCAGGCCGTAATGGTCGTCGTGCAGCACCTTCTCGGCGGCGGCGATGTCCTTGCGCACCTTGGACTTCTTGCCCCAGGGCAACGACAGCATCCAGTCGAGATAGTTGCGAACGACGGTTGCTTCGGCGCTCATCGGCGACATGGAGCGGAGCTTTTTCAGCTCGGCGTTCGACTTCTCGCGTGCTTCCTTGGAAAGCTTGGTCTTGCGGATGCGCTCGTCGAGCTCATTCATCTCGTCGCGGCCTTCTTCGCCTTCGCCGAGTTCCTTCTGGATTGCCTTAAGCTGTTCGTTCAGGTAGTACTCGCGCTGCGTTTTCTCCATCTGGCGCTTCACGCGACTGCGGATCTTGCGCTCAACCTGAAGCACGCCGATTTCGGATTCGATCAGCGACAGCACTTTTTCCAGCCGCTCGACGGTATCGAGAGTTTCCAGCAGCGCCTGGCGGTCGGAGATTTTCACCGAGAGGTGCGAGGCCACCGTATCGGCGAGCTTCGCCGCGTCGTCGATCTGGGCGACAGACGCCAGGGTCTCTGCCGGCACCTTTTTGTTCAGTTTGATGTACTGCTCGAAGTTGGTTTTCACCGTGCGCACGAGAGCTTCGGTTTCCTTGGTCTCGTTCGTGCTATCGGCAATACGCTCGATCGTGGCCTGGAAGAAGTCGCTGCGCGGCACGAAGCCTGTGACGCGGGCACGGCCCTTGCCTTCGACAAGCACACGCACCGTCTGGTCGGGAAGCTTCAAAAGCTGAAGGACCGTCGCCAGCGTTCCGATCCGATGCAGGCCTTCGGAGTTCGGGTCGTCATCGTCCTTGTTCTTTTGGGTAAGCAGAAGAATCTGCTTCTCGTCGCTCATCACCTCTTCGAGCGCGCGCACGGATTTTTCGCGGCCAACAAAGAGCGGAACGATCATGTGCGGAAAAACAACGATGTCGCGCAAAGGCAGCACCGGCGCCAGATGGCCGCTGTTGTCGCCCTTTAGCGTATTCGGCGTCTGTACGTCTTCCTCGTTTGACATTTTTTACTCCTGACCGAACCGCTTTCTGCGGACCGGGTGCTGATCGGATCCAACCCCTTTTTGGGCGCCGGAGCCGGGTTATGGAGCCTCCCTGCTGGGCCGACTCCTGAGAGGTTAAAGTGGGCTGCAGCTAAGGCTCTTTCAAGGCGTCGTTCCAAGCGCCTTTGGTCACTATGCAATAATACGGGTTCCAGGTTTCCGTAGTCTTGCGCAAGCGCAAATGACACGGCGTCACGAAGCGCGGCTTACGACGCGCTCTTTTGGGCCGCTTCACCTTTGTCGGAGTAGGTGTAAAGCGGTCGCGCCTTGCCTTCGACCACGTCGGACGTGATCACGACTTCCTGAACACCATTGAGCGTCGGCAGCTCGAACATGGTTTCCAGCAGGAAACCTTCCATGATCGAGCGCAAGCCGCGGGCGCCTGTGCGCCTGAGGATCGCCTTGCGCGCGATGGAGTGCATTGCTTCTTCCTGGAAGCGGAGCTTGACGCCTTCCATTTCGAACATGCGCTGATATTGCTTGGCCAGCGCGTTCTTCGGGCGGGTCAAGATTTCGATCAATGCCGGTTCCGACAGGTCGCCGAGCGTCGCCAGGATCGGCAGGCGGCCGATAAACTCAGGGATCAGACCGAACTTGAGCAGGTCTTCCGGCTCGACTTCGCGCAGGACCTCGCCCGTGCCGCGTTCGTCGGGCGCGCGCACATTGGCGCCGAAACCCATGGACGAGCCGTGCGTACGGCTGGAGATGATCTTGTCGAGGCCGGCGAACGCGCCGCCGACGATGAAGAGGATATTGGTGGTGTCGACCTGCAGAAACTCCTGCTGAGGATGCTTGCGTCCGCCCTGCGGCGGCACGGAGGCGACAGTGCCTTCCATGATCTTGAGCAATGCTTGCTGCACGCCTTCGCCCGACACGTCACGCGTAATCGAGGGGTTGTCGGACTTGCGGCTGATCTTGTCGACTTCGTCGATGTAGACGATGCCGCGCTGTGCGCGCTCGACATTGTAGTCGGCGTTCTGCAGCAGCTTGAGAATGATGTTTTCGACGTCTTCGCCGACATAACCAGCTTCGGTCAGGGTCGTCGCATCGGCCATTGTGAACGGAACGTCCAGGATGCGCGCCAGGGTCTGGGCGAGCAACGTCTTGCCGCAGCCGGTCGGGCCGATCAGCATGATGTTGGA
>JANYBR010000102.1 GCA_025360685.1 Pseudomonadota bacterium | reverse complement strand
GTCCAGCCTCCGGCACGATCCTCATCAAGGCGCGAGAATCGATTTCCGATCCCGAAGAACGCGGCAAGCGGGTTGGCTGGCTCGGCCATCAGGACGGCGCCAAGCCGCAGCTTACGCCGGCGGAAGTTCTGACTTTCTTCGGGATCGGAAATCGATTCTCGCGCCTTGATGAGGATCGTGCCGGAGGCTGGACGGAGGAATCCTGCAATCATGCGCAGCAAGGACGTCTTGCCGATTCCGTTAGGGCCCTCGATCGCCAGCACCTGCCCAGCCGCCGCGACAAAACTCAGATCGCGAAACAGCACCCCCGCCCCGCGGATGCAGGTGAGATGTTCAACGCTGAGTGAAGCGATTTCCACCGAGCCCCTCATGGTTCGACTGGCTCGCCATGAGGTCTCTATTTGTTCCTCATCCTGAGCTTGTCCGCCTTCGCTTAAGCTACGGCGGATCAACGCTCAATGGCCCGTCCGCCGAAGCCTTGGCGTAGGCGGATCGAAGGATGAGGCCGTACACGCGATATGGTCATCCCGCAATATATTGCGCACCGTTCACCGTCATGGTCGCGCCCGTAATGAAGGCGGCATCTTCGCTGGCCAGGAACGCGGCCATCTTGGCGATCTCGCTTGCCTTGCCGAGACGACCCATCGGGATCGTCGCGATGATGCCTTCGAGTACCTTGGGGGGTACGGCCATCACCATCTCCGTGTCGATATAGCCCGGGCAGATTGCATTGACGGTGATGCCCTTCTTGGCGGTCTCCTGCGCCAGTGCCTTTGTAAAACCGATGATGCCGGCCTTGGCGGCGGAATAGTTGGTCTGGCCCATCTGGCCCTTCTGGCCGTTGATCGAGCTGATATTGATGATGCGGCCGAAATTGCGCTCGCGCATGCCGTCGATCAGCGGGCGGCACATGTAAAACATCGAGCCCAGATCGATGCGGATGACATCGTCCCACTGCTCCGTGGTCATCTTGTGCAGCATGGCGTCCTTCGTGACGCCGGCATTGTTGACCAGAATGTCGACCGGGCCGACCGCGCCTTCGACATCCTTGAGGCCTGCGGCGCAGGCAGCCGCATTGCCGACGTCCCACTTGAAGACCGGAATACCGGTCTCGGCCTTGAACTTCTGCGCGGCAGCGTCATTGCCGCCATAGTTCGCAGCGACCTTGTAGCCGGCGTTCTTCAGCCCCACCGAGATGGCCGCGCCGATGCCGCGCGTTCCACCCGTGACCAATGCGACCCGAGCCATGTCCCACTCCCCCGTGCGAATTCAAGATTTTCTATTTGTCTAGAACACATAGCGCGGACGCTTGGTTAGACGCAATAAACTGCCGCCGCGACAGATCGACTTGATACTTTATGACCGTCAAAGCGGAGCAACGCGTACCGCTGGACGCATGTTTGTTTCTGGCGCGTCTCGCTGGCGCTCAACCGCTAGCGCTCGACGCACATCGCAATGCCCATGCCGCCGCCGATGCACAAGGTGGCAAGGCCCTTCTTGGAGTCGCGGCGCTGCATCTCATGCAGCAAGGTGACGAGGACTCGCGCGCCCGACGCGCCGATCGGATGGCCGATGGCAATGGCGCCGCCATTGACGTTCACCCTGGACGTGTCCCAGCCCATATCCTTGTTCACAGCGCAGGCTTGTGCAGCGAAGGCTTCGTTGGCTTCGACCAGATCGAGATCGGAAGCTCTCCAGCCAGCCTTCTCGAGCGCCCGGCGCGAAGCGGGGATTGGGCCGGAACCCATCACTTTGGGATCGACGCCTGCCTGCGCCCACGACTTGATCGTGGCGAGCGGCTTCAGCCCGCGACGCTTGGCTTCGCTCACGCTCATCAGGATCAGGGCGGCCGCGCCGTCATTGATGCCCGACGCGTTCGCCGCGGTGACCGTGCCGTCCTTCTGGAACGCCGGACGCAGCGCCGCCATCGCCTCGAGCGTGGCGCCGTCGCGAATATATTCGTCGGTGTCGATGATCTTCTCGCCCTTGCGCTCCTTGACCGTGACGGGCGCTATCTCATCCTTGAAGCGTCCGGCCTTCTTGGCGGCCTCGGCCTTGTTCTGCGATGCGACGGCGAACACGTCTTGCTGTTCGCGCGTGATCTGCCATTCGCGCGCGACGTTCTCGGCGGTGACGCCCATGTGGTAGCCGTTGAAGGCGTCCCATAGCCCGTCCTTGATCATCGTATCGATGAATTCGAGGTTTCCCATCTTCTGGCCGGCGCGCAGATAAGCCGCGTGTGTCGACTGGCTCATGGATTCCTGGCCACCGGCGACGACGATGGCGCTGTCGCCGTTTCGGATCGCTTGCGCGCCGAGCGCGACGGCACGCAGTCCCGAACCGCAGACCATGTTGACCGACCAGGCCGGCGCACCGTTCGGAACACCGGCGTTGATCGCTGCCTGGCGCGCCGGATTCTGGCCCTGCGCCGCTGTCAGCACCTGACCGAGAATGACTTCGGAAACTTCTTCCGGCTTGACGTTGGCGCGCTCGAGCGCCGCCTTGATCGCGACCCGGCCCAGCTCATGGGCGGGCAACGCGGCGAAGGAGCCGTTGAATGCGCCCACGGCCGTGCGTGCACCCGAAACGATGACGACGTCTTCCACCAGAACCTCCCGGCTATTCTGTTTGTTGCGGCTTCTGTTCAAAATGCCGCGAATGCGAGCATCGGTAAACTGTGGCAAAACGCGCTTTTATTTCAGCAGGTTAGTGCCCACAATTTGCGCAAGGCAATGTTGCGCCTGCTCAATTGGCACTGGACAGGCGTAGAGCAGTGATGTTGAGCTTGGCCACAGAAAGCGCCGTACAGAAGCGCGAAACGCCCTCAAATCAACGGTATGCACGCGTGTCGGAAGATAGCCCCAAGGCTGAAGCGCCGGTCGTCATCAAGAAGTACGCGAACCGGCGGCTCTACAATACCCAGACTTCCAGCTACGTGACCCTCGATCATCTGGCATCGATGGTGAAGGAGGGAACCGAGTTCGAAGTGCGCGATGCGCGCACCGGCGAGGACATCACCCGTTCGGTCCTCACCCAGATCATCTTCGAGGAAGAGGCCAAGGGCCAAAGCCTGCTGCCGATCAAGTTCCTGCGCCAGCTGATCCGCTTTTACGGCGACAGCTTGCAGAGTTTCGTTCCCGGCTATCTCGACATGAGCATGGATGGTTTCACCAAGAACCAGGAAGCGATGCGCACCCGGTTGGCCGAGGCGCTCGGCGGCAGCACGCAGGTGATCGAGAATATGACGCGCCAGAACATGGCCATGTTCGAGCGTGCGATGCAGATGTTCTCGCCCTTCGCGGCAACGCGTCCCCGACACGGCGAAGATGAAACCAAGGGGAACGGCTCGTCGGACCGCGCCAAGCCGTCCGAAGAAATCAGCGAACTCAAGAACGAGATCGAGGCGATGCGCAAGCAACTCGCCGAACTCAGCCAGCGGAAGTAACGCAGACTATTTCTTCAACCACTCCGGATCGATTTCCGGTTCGCCGAAGAAGAAGCCCTGGAAGTAGTCGACGCCCATGCTGTGCAGCAGTTGCGCGTCTTCTTCGGACTCGACCCACTCCGCGACTGTGTGCAGATTGAAGTTCTTGGCAAGGCCCACAAGCGTGCGCACGAAGACCTGGTTCTCGGGCGACGACGACAAGCCCTTCACGAAGGAGCCGTCGATCTTGACCGTGTCGACATGCAGCATCTGCAGGTTGCGGAACGAGGTATAGCCGGCGCCGAAATCGTCGATCGAAACCGTCGCGCCCATCTCGCGCAGTTGCGAGACAAACTGCGCATTCTCCTCGAAGTGGTTGAGGGCCGCCGTCTCGGTCAATTCGACGTTCAAGCGCGACGCGACCACCTTGTTGGTGCGGACATATTCGACGAAGCTGTTGAGCCAGGCTGGGTTGCCGGCGGCCGTGCCCGACACGTTGACGCCCAGCCTGACATGCGGATTGGCGCGCAGAGTATCGATCGTCATCTCCAGCGCGCGGCGATCGATCAGGCCGACCATGCCCAGCTGTTCGGCCGCCGGAACGAAGTAGCCCGCCGTGGCGATGGAGCCGTCCTTGCGCACCATGCGCAGCAAGCCTTCATATTTGTGGACCTTGCGGTCTGCTGCGCCGATGATGGGCTGATAGGCAAGGCGCAGACGGTCGTCATCCAGCGCCGACATCACCTCGTCGGCGATCGCCATCATGCGCAGCCGCGCGCCTTCGCGCTGCGGCGACTTCTCGTACATCTTAAAGCCGTCACGGCCGGCACTACGCGCCCGCTCCAGCGACTCTTCGGCGCGCAACATCGCTTCCTGGCTGGTGGCGGCGGCGACCGGCAGCCAGACGGCGCCGACCGAGCAAGTCGCCGAGACTTGACCGCAGCGCGTGTCTACGACGCTGCTGCGCACCGCATTGCGCAGGCGTTCGGCCACGACGGCAATCTCGCGCTCCTGGCAGTTGGGCAGGATCACGCCGAACTTGTTGCCGGCGGTGCGTCCAATCGTGTCGCTGGAGCGCAATGTGCGCGACAGGCGTTCGCCGACGGCCACGATGACTTCGTCGCCGGCATCGAAGCCGTAGCCATCGTTGATCATCGCCAATCGATCGATCGAGGCGACGAGAAAGGCGCAGTTGCCGTCATCGGCCCGGGCTTTCTCGTCGCCTCGATCGATCGATTGGCGATGATCAACGATGGCTACGGCTTCGATGCCGGCGACGAAGTCATCGTGGCCGTCGGCGAACGCCTGTCGCGCACATTGCGCTCCAGC
>JANYBR010000097.1 GCA_025360685.1 Pseudomonadota bacterium | reverse complement strand
GAAATTCCAGCCGCGATAGGAGATCAGGATGCCTGCCGGATCATTGTCGCCGAACAGGGCGCCGATCACGGTGACGGTTTGACCATCGCGTCGCCATTGCAACGTGCCCTCGGCCCCAATGGTGCGTAGCTCGCTGCCGATCCAGGAATTGATCGCGGACGGCGTGACCGTCCAGAAGCTCGACCAGCCCACCTGCTCGTTCTCCAGCGACAGTGGCGGAAAGAACGCCCCCGCACGCACGGACCAAGACCACTCGCTGTCGGATTTCGGAGCGAAACGCGCAAACGCTTCGAGAAGATCGGCAGCAGGCCCGTATTGCGGATTGAGTCGCGCATCGACCTGCAACGCCCAGGCATCGCCGAAAGTTGCGGTCTCCTCGCCGACGAAATCGCCAAGCTTGATGCCCGGACGCGGATCGTCCGCTCCATAGCGCAGCTTTCCCAGCCCACCGTCGAGATAACCAGCGGCGACCGGCGGCGAAACCAGACGGACATCGCCAAAGCCGGTGATATGGAAATCGGCGGCCGCGCCTGAGTTCGTCAGCGCGGCAAACGTGAGCAGAAAGGTTGCGGTACGAATGATCATACCAGGCCAAAATAGCAGATTTCCGCCAAGCGGCCCGACGACACGCCAGGCCAAACGTTAATCCGCCTTCGGCACTTCATAATCTCCCATTAACCGGCCAAGGATAAAATCCCGCCCGATTCGTGCAGACCGGTTGTGCCCATGGCGGACAACGTCCTCGATACCGTTGCTCAGGAAAATCCTGATCATTTCACGCATCCGACCTGCGTGTTCCTGCGGAACTATTGGGAGTCCAAGCGCGGCGGACGCGCCATGCCGAGCCGAAGCGAAATCTCGCCGGCCCAGCTCAAGGATCATCTCGGCTGGGTCATGATCCTGGAAGTCCTGCCGGGCGCGCGTGACTTTCGCTATCGTCTGATCGGCACGCTCGTTACGCAGTATTTCTCCGGCGACTCGACCGGCAAGACGGTGATGGAAGCGTTCGCGCCGAACGGCGAGGCCGTCGCAAGATCCGTGAACAGCATCTTCCGCAAGGTGGCGCGCGACAAGGTGGTCATGCGCACAGCCGGCAACGCCAACTGGCTCTCCGAGGGAATGGAAGAGTTCGAAGCGATCTATCTTCCGCTCTCCGAAGACGGCGTAAACGTCTCGCACATTCTGCACGCCTTCGTCTGCGATCGCGAAAAGATGCTTCTGGCCCGTCAGATCGCCAAAGCCAATGGCGGCAAACTGATGGCCCAGCCGAAGCCCAAGGTCGCCTGAACCCTTCGCTTGAGAAGCCCTGCCCGGTCCGCTAGCTATTCCGCTCCGGGGAGGAATTGGGCATGGCCGAAGCGTCCGCAGAACCGCACACCACGCGGATGGGGCTTGTCCTGTCGGCCTCGGCCGCCGGCACCGTGTTCGAGTGGTACGACTTCTTCATCTTCGGCTCGCTTCTGTCGATCATTACCAGGCACTTCTTCGCCAGCGCCGGCGAGGCCCAGGGTTACATATTCGCGTTGCTGACATTCGCCGTTGGTTTCGCGGTGCGCCCGTTCGGAGCGATGGTGTTCGGTTATTTCGGCGACCGCGCCGGACGCAAACGCGCCTTCCTGTTCACGATCACCATCATGGGCCTGGCGACATTCGCGATCGGACTTTTACCCGACACAAGCCGCATCGGCGATATGGCGCCTTATCTGTTGATCAGTCTGCGCGTGCTGCAGGGTTTTGCGGTCGGCGGCGAATATGGCGGCGCCGCAATCTATGTCGCTGAACACGCCGACGCCAAAAAGCGCGGCGCGGCGACCGGCTGGATACAGGTCGCGGCGACAGTCGGTCTCTTCCTCGCGCTCAGCATCATCCTGATCCTACGCACCGCGCTCGGCGAAGACGCCTTCACCGATTGGGGCTGGCGCCTGCCATTCCTGGTATCGCTCGGGCTGCTGATCATCTCTATCTGGATCCGGCTCAAGCTCGATGAATCGCCCGCGTTCCGTCAATTGCAGGTCACCGGGCGCACGTCGCGTACGCCGCTGTCGGAAGCGTTCCTACGCTGGCGCAATCTGCGGATCGTACTGGTCGTGCTGGCGGGCCTGCTGATGGGACAAGGCGTGGTGTGGTACACGGCGCAGTTCTACACGCAGTTCTTCCTCGAGCGCGTTGTGAAAGTCGAGCCGCGCATGGTGAACTTTCTCATTCTCACCGTGACGGTGTTGAGCGCCTTCTTGCACGTCTTCTTTGCCAGGCTCTCGGACCGGATCGGACGCAAACCCGTGATGCTGTTCGGTCTGGCGCTCGCCGCCGTGATGCTGATCCCGGGGTTCCAGTGGCTGACCGAAGCAGTCAATCCCGCGCTCACCGAGGCGACCGCGCGTGCACCTGTATCTGTCCTGGCCCCGCCGGCCGAATGTTCGTTGCAATTCGATCTGATCGGAAGAGCCAAATTCACCACCTCTTGCGACATCGCCAAGAGCACCCTGGCGACGCTGGGCGTGCCCTATCGCAACGAGCAATCCGAACCCGGCAGCCTCGCCCAAATCCGCATCGGCACTCTCACATTGAGCAGCGTCGATGGCTCGGTGCTTGCTCCCTCGGCGCTGGCCGTCGCGCAAAAGAACTTCGCGGCGGAGGTGAAGTCCTCACTCTTGGCTGCCGGCTATCCGGTAAAGGCCGACACGAGCCGGATCAATGTGCCGCTGGCCATCGCCATTCTGCTGATCTTCGTGACCGCGGCGGCGGCGCTCTACGGGCCGCAGGCAGCGACGCTGGTGGAACTGTTCCCGACCCGCATCCGCTACTCGGCGCTATCTCTGCCCTATCACGTCGGCGTGGGCTGGTTTGGCGGGTTCCTGCCGCCACTGGCATTCGCCATCGTGGCCGCCACCGGCAATCTCTACGCCGGATTGTGGTATCCGGTGATAATCGCCGGGATCGGCTTCGTGGTGACCTTGCTGTTTCTGCCCGAGACGCGCGGCCGCGACATCAACGCCTAGTTCGTCAAGCCTTCACGTCGAGCGGCACGCCGGCTTCGATCTTGCTGGCATGCATAACCAGCGAACTCTTGACGCTCGCCACGTTCTTTTCCGCCGTCAGCGTCTCCGAGACGAAGCGCTGAAACGTCGAAAGATCGGTCGCCACGCATTTGAGCAGAAAGTCGACCTCGCCCGAGAGCATGTAGCACTCGCGCACTGTCGGCCAGGAGCGCACCCGCTCTTCGAAGTGCTTGAGATCGCCATCGTGTTGGCTCGAGAGACCGACGAAGACATAGGCGGTGACTTCAAAGCCCAGCGACTTGCCGTTGAGATCAGCGTGATAGCCCTGGATGAAGCCGCTCTTCTCCAGTGCACGCATGCGGCGCAGGCAGGGCGGCGCTGTGATTTTCGCTCGGCGTGACAGCTCCACATTGGTGATGCGGCCGTTCGCCTGCAGCTCGGAAAGAATGCGCAAATCGATGGAATCGAGCTTGTGATGCTCCACGGCGGGGACCTTTGGGCGGGATAAGACGGATGCTTTTAACGCTGACACCCCCACCAGAGCAATAATATTTCCACACCCCCAATCGCTCACTTTTCGATTCGCCAGTGCTTATCCACAACTGTCTCGGGGTCGCTCGCAAGTCCATGCTGGAAATAGGCAATCCGCGCTGCTTGACCTTTGGCCTTGTGGTTCCGATATCAGAAGCGATCAAGCCAAGGGGCATGGGGCTTTTGGACAGCGTGGCCGGAAACGGTCGGCGCGCCGTGGGCGTCTCGCTCTTTCGAGCCCGGAGCCGCCATGCCTCATTCCAAAGTCATCATCCTGGGTAGTGGTCCCGCTGGCTGCACGGCCGCCATCTACGCGGCGCGCGCGATGCTCGAGCCGACATTGATTGGCGGCATACAGCCGGGCGGCCAGCTCACCATCACCACCGAAGTCGAAAACTATCCCGGGTTCGCCGACGTCATTCAGGGACCCTGGCTGATGGAACAGATGCAGGCGCAGGCAGAGCATGTCGGCACGAAGCTCGTTCAAGACACGATTACCGCGGTCGATCTGGCGCGCAGACCCTTCGCCCTCAACGGCGACAGCGGCACAAAATACACCGCGGACACGTTGATCATCGCCACGGGCGCCAGTGCCAACTGGCTGGGCCTGCCGTCGGAGAGCAAGTTCCAGGGCTTCGGCGTGTCGGCCTGTGCCACCTGCGACGGTTTTTTCTTCAGGGGAAAGAACGTCGCCGTGGTGGGTGGCGGCAACACGGCGGCAGAGGAAGCACTGTTCCTGACCAATTTCGCCGAGAAGGTCACCCTGATCCATCGCCGCGATGCGCTGCGCGCGGACAAGACCAATCAGATGCGCCTTCAAGCCAACCGCAAGGTGCAGATTCTGTACGACACCGAAGTTCTCGAGGTAGCGGGGACGGAAAATCCCAAGGGCGTCAGCGGCGTCAAACTGCGCAATACGGTGACCGGTTCCACGCGGGATCTGGCCGTCGATGGACTCTTCATTGCCATCGGCCATTCGCCCGCGACCGAACTGTTCAAAGGTCAGCTTGAGATGGATGAAATCGGCTACATCAAGACCGCGCCGGACTCGACGCACACCAGCGTGGCGGGCGTCTTCGCGGCAGGCGACGTAAAGGACAAGATCTTTCGCCAGGCCGTGACTGCGGCAGGCATGGGTTGCATGGCGGCGCTGGAAGCCGAACGCTTTCTCGCCGGCGGACACAGTTGAAATGACCTCGTGGCCGAAGACCACTGTTGAAATGACCCCGTGGCCGGAGGCCACAGTGAAATGAACAGTCACGAACTTTGCATTGCATGTAGCGGGTAGCGACCGCATGAGAGCGGCGCGAAAAAGGTAACGAAGATGGACTGGGACAAGCTTCGCATCTTTCACGCGGTCGCCTCGGCCGGCAGCTTCACGCATGCGGGGCAGATGCTGACGCTCAGCCAGTCAGCGGTCAGCCGGCAGATCAGCGCCCTGGAAGAAGAGATCACCACGCCGCTGTTCCAGCGCCACGCGCGCGGGCTGACCCTGACCGACGAAGGCGAGATGCTCTACTCGGCGGTCACCGATGTCCTGGCGCGGTTGGCACAGGCCGAGGAGGCGCTCAAGAATGTGCGCGAGTCGCCGCGCGGCGCGCTCAAGATCACGTCCAGCCACGGCATCGGCACCTACTGGCTGGTGCCGCGGCTCGACGATTTCCTGAAGGAATATCCCGAGGTCGAAGTTCACCTGGTGATGGAAGACCGTGAGCTCGATCTGGCGCAGCGCGAGGCCGATCTTGCCATCCGCATGCGCGCGCCGGTGCAGGCCGATCTCATTCAGCGCAAGCTCTTCACCGTGCACTATCACATGTACGCGACGAAGACCTATCTGGAAAAATACGGCACGCCGCAGTCGCTCGACGAACTCGCCGACCACACGATCATCGCCTACGGCGAGACCGCGGCGCCGGAGATCCGCGAGATCAACTGGCTGCTGGAACAGACGCGCCGCCGGCTGAGCGGCAAGGGCCGCACCGTGCGCATCAACAATGTGACGGGCATCTTGTGCGCCACCGAGGCGGGCGTCGGAATTGCAGCGGTGCCTGACTATGTCGCCGCCGAGCGGCCGCATCTGGTCCGCGTACTGCCCGACGTGCCCGGCCCCAGCTTCGACGTGCACCTTGTCTATGCCGATGCGCTGCGCCAGTCCAAGCGCGTGGCGGCTTTCCGCGATTTTCTCGTGCGTGCCTCGAAGGAATGGCGCTACTAATTTTTCATCCGCCGGGCATTGAACCTGGCGGGCGCATTCCTATCTCAATGGATGTCGTCGGCCCTCCCCCCTTTGGCCGCGACAAGGTTGCGTGTCCCAAGCGCGAAACCGGCGCGGGCTTGTCCCGCGCGACCCAAGCGACGCCTGACGCCAGGGCGAGCAATCGCCCTGGCGTTTTTTTGACTGCCGGTTGATTCATCGCAACGCGTCCCGGTCAAGGACGCGATGTGCTAGCAATGCCGTCTGATCGCGAGGGAGCCCGAGACGATGTCCCATTCCATCATCCGAATTTCTGCCAGGCTTGCGGCCGTGTTCCTCATCGCCGTCGGTCTGTCGGCCTGTGGCATCAATGCGGTGCCGACCCAGGACGAGCAGGTCAAGGCGGCTTGGAGCGAGGTACTGAACCAATACCAGCGGCGCGCCGACCTGGTTCCCAATCTGGTCGCAACCGTGAAGGGCTACGCCAAGCAGGAAGAAACTGTCCTGCGCGAAGTCACCGAGGCACGCGCCCACGCAACGCAAATGACCCTGCCGCCGGACATTCTCTCCAACCCGCAGGCGTTCCATCAGTTCGAGCAAAACCAGGCGGCGCTGGGCGGCGCACTCGGACGGCTGCTTGCCGTAAGCGAAGCATATCCGGATCTGAAGTCGAACCAGAACTTTCTCGTGCTGCAGTCGCAACTAGAAGGCACCGAAAACCGGATCGCTGTGGCGCGCAAGGACTACATCGACGCCGTGCAGGTCTACAATACGACCTTGCGCACGATTCCCAGCCGCTGGATTGCAGCGATTTTCTATCCCGACGCCAAGCCGCGCGAGACGTTCACGATCACGGTGAAAGCGCAGCAGACGCCGCAGGTCCAGTTCTGACGATGGCCAGAGCGCAGGCGTCCGCCGTTGCACGGATTGCCGGAGCTGCGGTCGCCTTTCTTCTGCTCGGACTTATTGCGGCACAGGCGGCGCTCAGCTTTCCCGCGCTGACCGGCCGCGTGGTGGACGAAGCGGGCATTCTGTCGCCCGACACGCGCGAGAGGCTGATAACCCTGCTCGCCGAGCACGAGCGACAGACCACAAACCAGGTCGTCGTGGTCACGTTGAAATCGCTGCAGGGCACGACCATCGAGCAGTACGGCTACCAGCTCGGACGTGCCTGGGGGATCGGCACGAAGGCGAAGAACAACGGTGTTCTGCTGATCGTCTCGCCGAGCACGCATGATGTGCGGATCGAAGTCGGATACGGCCTGGAAGGGACGCTGACCGACGCACAGAGCGCGCTGATCATTCAGAACGTGATGCTGCCCAGTTTCCGCAAGGGCGACTATGACGGCGGCGTGACGAACGGCACGATCACGGTGCTCAAAGTGCTGGGCGGCCATCCCTCGGCAACCGTGAGCGCGCCGCCGGCCGAGGACGTTCAGCCGGACAGCGGCGGCGGACACATTCCCATCATCGTGATCGTGATTGTGCTCTGGCTGTTGTTCGGGCGGTTCTTCTGGCCGTTGCTCTTTCTCGGAGGTCTTGGCGGCGGCTGGGGTCGGGGTGGCGGTTTTGGCGGCGGGTTTGGCGGCTCGTCGGGCGGATTTTCCGGCGGCGGCGGTTCGTTCGGTGGCGGCGGCGCCTCGGGACATTGGTGATGGACAAGCTTTCGAAGAGCGACCGCGAGACTCTCAACCGGGCAATTGCCGAAGCGGAGAGCCGCACGCAGACGCATCTGGCCCTAATCGTCGTGCCCGCGAGTGATCGCTATGCGATGTATCCGCTGGCCTACGGCGCCTTATTTGCTCTCCTCCTGGCTGGCGTGATGGCAATCCTTTGGCCGCGCACACTCGTGGGTCCGGCAGTTCTGGGCGAAGTACTCGCTTTCGTCGCGTTCTCACTCGTTTTCGACTGGCTGCCTCTGCGCTTGCTGCTTGTGCCGCGCGCCGTTTGGCGCACACGCGCTCAAAATCTCGCGCATCGCGAGTTCGCCGCGCGAATTCTCACGACCCATCGCGGCGGCGTGCTGCTGTTCGTTTCGCTTGGCGAGCGTTACGTCGAACTGCTTGCCGACCGCGAATTGCACGCCAAGGTCGGTCAAGCCTCGTGGGACCGCATTGTCGGCGAACTGACGGCGGACGCCAGGACGAAGTCCCTGCGCGAATGCCTGCTCGCGGCAATTGCGTCATGCAGCGCCGCGATACAGACGTCTTCACGGACGCTTCACTAGAGCGTCACGCCGCTTTTCGCGCCGCAGTCACCTGATCCGCCAGCTTGCCGGTCAATTCGGCGAGATGGTCGAATGACATCTCGTAGGTGCCGACGCCCTGCGTCAGCGAACGCAGGTCGATGATGAGGTCGGACATTTCCGACAGCGGCATCTGTGCCTCCACCGTGTCCCAGCCCTTCCAGCCGTTACGCGAGTCGAACCCCATGAGCTGGCCGCGCCGCCCGCTGACCATGGCATTGACCTTGGCCGTCGCGTCGTTCGGCACATGGATCCTCACATGCATGATCGACTCGAGTAGCACCGGCGAACAATTCGGCATGCCTTCGGTCATCGCCAGCCGCGCCGCGGTCTGAAACGCAGCATCGGACGAGTCCACCGTGTGATAGGAACCGTCATTGAGCGCGACGGCCACGTCGACGACCGGAAAGCCTAGCGGCCCCTGCTTCAGATACTCGACGACGCCCTTTTCGACCGACGGAATCCACTGCTTGGGCACGACACCGCCGACGATCTCGTCCTTGAAGACGAATCCGCTGCCGCGCGGCAGCGGCTTGATGTCGATCACGACATCGCCGAACTGACCATGGCCACCCGATTGGCGGCGATGCCGTCCGCGCTGGGTGGTACCCTTGCGGATCGTCTCCTTGTAGGGCACGCGCGGCGGATGGGTGTTGATCTTCAGCCCGTACTTGCTCAGCAACTTTTCCACCGCGACTTTGAGATGGATTTCGCCCTGACCGACCAGCGACATCTCATGAAGCTCCGCGTTCTGTTCGAAATTGAGCGAAGGATCTTCCTCGCGCAGCTTGGCGATCGCCGCCGTCAGCTTGACCTCGTCCTTGCGGTCGGCGGCTTCGATCGCCAGGCGATAGACCGGCACAAGATGTTCGACCTCGACTTTCGCTGGTGGCGTCTTGGCGGTCGAAAGCGTCTCGCCGGTCAGCACCCCTTCCAGCCGTCCGAGCGCGACCGTTTCGCCGGCATGGACTTCAGTCAGTTTGGTTTGAACTTCGCCGCGAAGCGAAAAGAGCCCGCCGACCCTTGCGTCCGAACCATCCTGCCGGTGCAGGATTGCGCCGTCCTTGAGGGTGCCAGACATCACGCGCGCCAGGCTGAGCTTGCCGCCATGGCTCGAGTGGTAGGTCTTCAGAATCTGGACGATCGCGTCTGCGCCGGGCTTGATGCCAACCCGGCTCGCTGCACTCGAGACGTCCGGCAGCTCGTGGCGCAGCGCTTTCAGCAGTCGCCGCATGCCGTTGTCGCCTTCGGCCGAACCAATCAGCACGGGCACCACCAGTCCCTGTGCCAGTTCCTTCGCCAGGTCGGTGAACACCTCGTCGCGCGGCGGTTCGATATCGGAGAGCAGTTCTTCCATCAGGTGCTCGTCATAGTCGGCGAGCTTTTCGAGCATCGCAAAGCGAGCCTGTTTCTCGCCGTCCTTGTCCTTGATGTCGATCATCTCGCTGGCGTCGTGCGGCCGGTAGATGTAGGCGCGCTCGAGCGCCAGATCGACATATCCGGTGACGACTTCGTTTTCCCAGATCGGAATCTGGCGCAGCAGCAGCGGCGCGCCGCTGGCATCCTGCAGCATCGTCAGCAAGGCGCGCAGCGACCCGCTGGCCTTGTCGATCTTGTTGACGAACAAAAAATGCGGAATGCGAAGATCCGACAAGCGCTTGAGATAGGGCTGGAGCATCTGGAGTTTGGCCGGCTCCGACTCGCACACCACGATCGCCGCGTCCACGCCGGGCAGAACGTTCAATGCATCCTGCAGGAATTCGATCGAACCGGGACAGTCGAGGAAAGTGAAGGACTGATCCATGTAGCGCGTCGTCGCGCAATTCACTTCCACGCTCATTTGCCGCGCCCGCGCTTCGGGACTGGCATCGCCCACGCTGTTCTTCTGCGTTACGGAACCTTTTCGCTGCACCGCGCCCGTGATGGCCAGAATGCTCTCCAGCAGCGTCGTCTTTCCGCTGCCGTAGGGCCCCACCACAGCCACGGTGCGTGGTCCTCTGCCGTTGTTGTTACCAGACATTGTGCGCCTCCATCGGACCCTGAAAGCAGGGTCCGGGGCGCGGCGGGCGCTTTTCCCGGGTCGTCGGGCCGCGTCACGCGCCCCTCTTCAATGCGTGATCGTCGCGCCGTGCCCGTGCGAACGCAAGCCGTTCGCCATCAAATTTGACGGTAAGATGAATGATGCGTTGGGGATGGATGGCTCCGCGAACACCATGAATCCAATGATATTTCATTTCGCCCCCGCGTCGCGGTTGCGAACAGAACAGCCGAAGCGGCGCGCAGGCAGGCGCTGGTTCGCGGACCGCTTTGCCGCCAGCAGTTCGTTGCAGCCAAATCGCCTTGTTGCTGTCCACATTTTACGGGCATGATTGTTGGGTGGAGAGAGTCGATGGGGATTTGACATGCACAGGCTTGGTTATGCAGCACTCGTTCTGGCAGCGCTGGTTTCATGCATCTCACTGATTTCGCCGGCCCAGGCACGCTGGGCTCCGAGCGGGTCGTATGTTGGTTCTTGCAGACACATCAACTTCGACGGCGACACGTTGACGGCGACCTGCCGCCGTTACAATGGCACGTGGCGAAACAGCTGGCTGCCCAATGCCGACAATTGCGACGGCAATATCGCGAACGACAACGGCCAGCTAGAATGTTCCGACCGCAGCAGCTGGCACGGGCATGGCTGGGATCGCACCGATGATTATGGTGGACCGTCCGGCCCCTATGACCGGACTTGCACGAACATCCGCATGGACGGCTACACCTTGAAGGCGACCTGCCAACGCCGCGATGGCGGCTGGCGCTGGTCCGAGCTGCCATATGCCTATGACTGCAACGGCAGGATATGGAACTCGAACGGCCGGCTGGTTTGCGGCGGCCGCTTCTGAGGAAGTTGATTGTCCGGCGGTGGGTCGTGCTGGCGCGACTTGCCGCCGGCCGGCGCGCTCAAAAGAACAGACGGGCGTTCAGCTGAAATTGCGTGTCGGTCCGATTGGCCGGCTCGCGGAAGACGGCCCGCTCGGCCCGACGGCTGGACAGCCGGATCAGCTCGCCGGTGAAGCGAAGCCAGCTGCGCGCGCTCCATGACGTGGCGGCGGTGAGGGCGTGACCATCCTCGTCTCTCTGGACCGACGAAGAGCTGCGCGTTGCAAACGCCTCGGCGCGGCCCGACAGGCGCCAATCGCCGATGTCATAGCTGGCGAGCGCGTATGCCGAGTCGAACCGCGTGATATGAGACGGTTCGTAGCCGATATAGGTCTCGCCACTGAGCGCCTGGGCCAATAGCGTGATGCCCTCGATCTGGCCTCTGTAGGAGACATTCCAGAAGCTGGTACGCCAGGAATGATCTCGCAAAGTGTGCTCGTCCGCCTCGGCGTCGTTGTCGTAGTAGAATGCGGCGACTTGCCCGAAGTCGGGAATGCTCCAGCGCAACATGCCGTACCAGCCGATGCGGCCGTCGATATTCTCGAACAGTCCGGCGCGACGATGCAGCGGCGTCGGCGACGATTTCATGAACCCGTCAGGCAGGCGGGCGCGCTCGAGCAGTCCTGTGGGCCGATCGTCTAGTGTCCAGCCTTGCTTGGCGATCAGAACGCCGGCCGGTTCGTTGCAGCAGAACAGTGCGCCCGTCGCGCTGATCGTACCGGCCGGCCCATGCCATTCCGCCGAGCCTTCGCCGCCGATCGTGCGCAGTTCGTTTCCGACCCAGCTGTTGATGGCCGAAGGTGTCAGCGTGTAGGAGCTGGTCCACCCCAGGTCGTCATTTTCAAGCGAGATCGGCGGCATGAACACGCCGCCTTTCGCGCTCCAGCGCCAATTGCCGTTCGCTTCGGGCCGCCACGATACATAGGTCTCAAGCAGATCGGCGCCTGTGCGATCCTCAGGCTCGATGCGCGCCAGCACCACGCCGTGAAGTTCCGGAGTAACCGCGACACTCGCCTGGCCAACGGCTTCGGCAAATCTGAAATTGGGCGATGGCTGCCCCGAACCGAAGCGAAACTTTCCCAGTCCGCCATCGAGCCAGCTCCTTTCGCCGCTCGGAAACACCAGACGCACATCGATATAGCCGTCGAATGAGAAGTCGGCAGCCTTCGCGCTCGTCACGAGAGCGATGCAAACGGTGAGCAGCGGTAAAAGGCACTTGCGCATAAGGGCGCAAAGCTAAAGTTCATTTCTTAATCAGGACTTTTGGCGAATAGTATTAGATGTAAAATGAAATTATTTTACTTCGTATCTAATGGCATCGCGCAAAGAGGAACTTCGTCTTACGTAAGCTCCTTGTCTCGGCACCGGTTCAGCGCAAGTTTCCGCAGAACCTTTGAATACGATTGCACGCGTCTTCGAGCGCCTTGTTCGATGTCGCATACGATATGCGAAAGAACGGCGACAGGCCGAACGCGGCGCCATGCACCACCGCCACGCCTTCGGACTCCAGCAACTCGCGGGCAAAATCCTCATCGCTGGCAATGACTTTTCCGCTTGGCGCCGCCTTGCCGATCAGCTTGCGGATGGTGGGATAGACATAGAACGCGCCCTCCGGCTTGGGACACTCGATGCCCTGCGCCTGGTTGAGCATCGAGACCACCAGGTCGCGCCGCTCCTCAAATATCTTCTGAAATTTCGGTATGAAATCCTGCGGACCGTTGAGCGCCTCGACGCTCGCCCATTGCGAGATCGACGAAGCATTCGAGGCGGATTGCGATTGCAGCTTCGCCATCGCCTTGATCAGTGGCTCGGGGCCGGCGCAATAACCGATGCGCCATCCCGTCATCGCATAAGCCTTCGACACGCCGTTCATCGTCAGCGTGCGGCCGTAGAGGCCGGGCTCGACCTCCGCGATGGTCGAGAACTTGAAGCCGCCATAGACCAGATGCTCGTACATGTCGTCGGTCAGCACCCAGACCTGCGGATGCTTCATCAGCACATCGGTCAGCGCCTTCAACTGCGCGCGCGTATAGCAGGCGCCAGTCGGATTGCACGGCTGGTTGAAGATCAGCCACTTCGTCTTCGGCGTGATCGCCGCTTCGAGCGCCGCCGGAGTCAAGCGAAAGCCATCCTCGAGACGCGCTTCGACGATCACCGGCCTGGCGCCGCCGAGCAACACGATGTCGGGATAGCTGACCCAATAGGGCGCGACGCAGATCACTTCGTCGCCCGGATTGAGCGTCGCCAAAAGCGCGTTGTAGACGATGGCCTTGCCGCCCGGCGCGACGAATGTCTGCGCCACCGTGTAATCGAGGTTGTTCTCGCGCTTGAATTTCCGCGCCACCGCGGCGCGCAGTTCCGGAATGCCTTCGACAGCGGTATATTTCGTCTCGCCGCGGCGGATCGCTGCGATCGCCGCCTCCTTGATGTTGTCCGGCGTGTCGAAATCGGGTTCACCGGCCCCCAACCCGATCACGTCGCGACCCGCCGCTTTCAAGTCGCGCGCCTTTTGCGTCACCGCAATGGTCGGCGACGGCTGAATGCGGCCAAGCGACTCCGAAAGGAAACCATTCGGCAAAGGCTGGCTGGCTGGCTGCGGCATGGCACTGGTCTCTGGCGATGAAGCAGATGACCTATCAATGGCGGGCACTGACGCACAAGGGTTAAGCGAATCAAATGTCGGTCCGCGTGGCCGGTATGACGGTTTCTCAACCCAAAATCCGGACTAGTCTTGGCGCGCCGATTCGAGGTTCGGTGAGATGCGCCCGGTCATAGCCGTCCTGTTTGCCGCGCTGCTGCTTGTTTCCTGTTCCAAACCGGCGCCTCCGGTTGGCCGCTGGGAGGGAACCTACGAGCAGGGCGGCACCTTCATCGCCGCGCGCCTGGAGCTTGCACCCAACGCCCAGGCTCGGATGAGTGCGCCCGACGTCAGCGATCCCGGCATCGCCAATGAATCGGACCGCTCGGCGATGCGTCAGAACATGGCAGACCGGCTGGCAGGCGCCTGGGGCGACGTGGCACCGCGTGCGATGGATTTCGACGGCACGACGTTTCGCAAGCCCGGGGGTTTCGCGCCGCAGATCGACTGGGATCGCGCGACGAACTCCATGACACTCTACGTATATCTCGGCACGCTGCCGGCGATCCGCATCCCGCTGCATCCGGTCAGCGACTTCAGCAGCAATCCGTGGCCGCACTGAAGGCGGCTCACTTCGCAAACGAGAAATAGGCCGCGCCGATCAGGCACGCGAATGCCGCGACATGATTCCAGCGAATGGCTTCGCCCAGATAAAGCACCGAGAAGCCCGCGAACACGATCAGCGTAACGACTTCCTGAATTGTCTTGAGCTGGGCCGCGGAATAGACCTGATGGCCATAATGGTTCGCCGGCACTGCGAAGCAGTATTCGAAGAAGGCAATCCCCCAGCCGGCCAGTACCAGAATCCACACCGGCGTCGCGGGAAATCGCAGCTGCCCGTACCAGGCAAAGGTCATGAAAACGTTGGATACGCTGAGCAAAAGCACGGGAAGCATCAGTGGCCAGGGCATCGAAATCCTCTCTTGCAAATGGCTCGGTGGCCAGTTTTGAGGCGCGCGAACTCGTATTTGGCACTCTTTACAGTGCTACCGCCGTGGACGACTCACTGCACAAAATGCCATCATAGCGTGCTTTTCAGCGAGGAGGCTCTCATGAGCAACCGTTTGCGTTCGGCACTCGTCATCGGCGGCGCTGCATTCATGTTTTCACTTGGCAGCGCCCAGGCAGCGGTAACCGTGATCGGCGGCGGCGCGGCGCAACTCTGCTACGAAGCTGCCGATTCCGGTCGGAATGGGCGCGAAGCCATCATGTCCTGCAATGAAGCGCTGGTCGGCGCCCTGAGTGAAACGGATCGCGCAGCGACATTGGTCAACCGCGGCGTGATCGAACTGAGCCAAGGAAAGATCAACGCGGCGCAGGATGACTTCAATGCCGGAATCGCAATCAACGCGAATCTGGCCGAAGGCTATGTCGATCGCGGTGCCACCTTGATTGCGCAGAGGAAATATGCCGATGCGATCAGGGACATTAACAAGGGCCTCGCGCTCGGCGCCAAGCAGCCACAGGTCGCCTACTTCGATCGGGCCATCGCCGATGAGGCACTGGGCAACCTGCAGGCGGCCTATGACGATTACCGGCAGGCCCTGGTGATCGCGCCGAACTTCAGCCTCGCGAGCGACGAACTGAAACGATTCAAGGTCGTCGAAAAGCCGTCGGGCACCTGAGCGTCTGGCATTTAATGTAGGCACCGCTCCTGGAGCCCGAGCGGTGCGTTTTTCCGAAATTGCGAAGATTTATTTCGCGAGTCACGCTGCGTGTGGGGCGTGGCGACATAGCGTTACAAATTCGAACTTTCGCGTTCGCGTCTGCGGGGCCAATCTCCTGCCGCAGTTCGCTGCACGTGGCCCGTGCCCAGCATTGGCGCTCCACCCAGGGGCCGGGTCAATAATGGCGGCTGAACCGGCTGAGACATCCCCAAGTCGAGGCCAACACGTTCAGCCGCCAGTGCCGCGCCCGGAAAGCTTGTTTTGAGAAAGTCATTGGCGCTGGCCGGCGTCGGGCCATAATTGCCGCGTGTTCAATTTTACGGGCTTGCTGTAGACAGGGGACAAGCCGTCAGGTGACGAAGAGAGACTCCATGAAATTCCTGTTGCGTTCGACGTCCGTCGCCGCCTTGGCGATTGTCACCTCCGCATGCTCGACACCGCCGCCCGTCGCCTTGAAAGATGGCGATGTCCCACCCGCGTTCACCGCGCCGGCTGCAGCCGACCAGGCCGCATGGCCGGCGCTCGATTGGTGGACCAGCCTCAACGCTGCGGAATTGCCCGCTCTGGAAACGCAGGCGAAAGATCAGAATTTGGACCTGATCGCCGCGACCGCGCGCGTTCTGCAGGCGCAGGCCCAGACCGGCATTGCCGGATCCGCCCTGTTTCCCAGCATCAACGCATCGGGCAGCGCACAGCGCAGCGGCTCCGATCGTCCGGGCGTTCCGGGCGGAAACACGCATAACACATTCGGCGTATCGGCCCAGGCGAGCTACGAGGTCGATCTGTGGGGCCTGAACCGCGACACGTTTCGTGCCGCCGAGCAATCCGAACTCGCGGCGCGCTATGCCAAACAGACCGTGGCGCTGACGATCACGTCGGACGTCGCCAACACCTATCTCGATGTGTTGGCGCTGCGCCAGCGCATCACCATCGCCAACCAGAACGTCGACGCCGCCAAGCGCATTCTGGCGATCACCGAAGCCAAGGTGACGAACGGCGTCTCGTCGAACCTCGAACTGGCGCAGCAGCGCGCGTTGCTGGCGGGCGTTGAAGCCACGATTCCCTCGCTGCTGGAACAGGAGCGCGAGGCGCGCTACGCGCTCGCCATTCTGCTCGGCCGCCCGCCGGAAGGTTTCGATGTGAAGGCGGTCAATCTGGACGGCATCGTTGCGCCGGCCGTACAGCCCGGAATTCCTTCCAGTGTTCTGGAACGCCGGCCCGACATCGCGCAGGCCGAAGCCGAATTGCTCGCGCAGCATGCCAATGTCGACGCGGCGCGCGCCGCCTTCCTGCCGCAGATCAGCCTGAGCGGCTCGATCGGTGCCGCCTTCAACCCGACCAGCATGGTTTGGAGCATCGGCGCGTCGCTGCTGCAGGCCGTGTTCGATGCCGGACGGCTCTCCGCGGAGAGCGATCTCGAACGGGCGCGCCAGACAGAACTGCTCGCCGACTATCGCAAGGCCGTGTTCAGTGCGTTCTCCGATGTGGAAACGTCGCTCGGACAGGTGTCGGCACTGGCCGAGCGCGAGCGTCTGACGAACGAGCAGGAAGTCAACGCCGCCGAAGCCTATCGCATCGCCGAGCTGCAATATCGCGAGGGCGTGACCGATCTGCTCAACGTCCTGCAGACGCAGCAGACTCTGTTCAGCGCACAGGACCAGCTGGTCCAGATCCGTCTGGCACGCCTGCAAGCCGGCATCGGCCTCTACCGCGCGCTCGGCGGCGTCGACGTTCTGGTTGGCGATGGTGATGCGCTGGCGCAGCGCCAACACATCGAGATAGGTG
>JANYBR010000028.1 GCA_025360685.1 Pseudomonadota bacterium | reverse complement strand
CAAACCGCCCGCCCGACAGCACCGAGGCATGTTCGATCGCCGAGACCAGCAACCGCCCGACCGGCTGCCCGGTCCCCCGGCGCAAGCCTGATGTCAGCGCCAGCGCGTTGGCTTCGGTGCCGCCACTCGTAAAGATCACATCCTGTGCCCGGGCGCCCGCAAGCGCTGCCACCTGTTCGCGCGCGCGTTCGACAATTGCGCGCGCCGCGCGCCCTGCTCCGTGTACGGAGGATGGATTGCCGCCGATCGACAAAGCATGGTCCATCGCTGCACGAGCCTCAGGGCGCAATGGCGAAGTCGCATTGTGATCCAGATAGGGCATGGCGGGTGAAACGATGTTCAGGCCGCTTCGCGCGGTTCGCTGTTGTTCGCCGCCGAGGTGGGCTGACTGCGTCCGAGCACCCGCTTCTCGACCACGTCGGCAAGCGATACGGACGACAGGAATACGTGAATCTGGCGGCCGAGTTCTTCCCACAGATCGTGAGTCACGCAGCGCGCGCCCTGCCCGGTGCAACCCTTCGCGCTTCCCGGCTTGCAGCGCGTGGCTGCGATAGGCTCATCCACCGCCAGGATGACGTCGGCTATGCGAAGCTCGCTTGAGGGACGGCTGAGGCGGTAACCGCCGCCCGGACCGCGCACGCTTTTAACAAGGCCATTCCGGCGCAGCTTGGCGAAGAGCTGTTCGAGATAGGACAGCGAGATTTCCTGGCGCTGGGCGATATCGGCCAGCGAAACAGGCCGGTTTGCGGCCTCATGCTGGGCCAGATCGGCCATGGCCATGACGGCGTAACGTCCCTTTGTGCTCAGCCGCATTGCAGTCTCTCCTTGTCGCAGGCGCGTTTTGCCTTGCTTTTCGGGGGTCCAGTCGGTGTAAGAACAGGCCCTGCACCCCGGCGCGCGTGGTCTTCCTCGCGCTCCGGATATAGATTTCCCCACTATGATGGTCAAGTATTCACGTGACGCACCATAAAAAATATAGCAACACATTGAATTCGTTCAATTTATGCTGTCACCTGAGCCAGGATAATTCCGACCAAAGCCCTATACAAAAACTGCAATCCCGCCCCGCGCCAGAGGGAAGCCCAGAAGTCCATGCCTGACATTATCCTTCCCGGTTCCGCCGGGCGCATCGAAGTGCGCTACCAGCGTCAGAAGGCGCCCGGCGCGCCTATGGCCCTCGTGCTGCATTCCCACCCGCAGTTCGGTGGCACGATGAACAATCCGCTCGTCTATGACCTTTTCCATATGTTCCACAAGGAAGGTTGCACCACGGTTCGTTTCAATTTCCGCGGAGTGGGGCGCAGCCAAGGCACATTCGATTCCGGTGCGGGCGAATTATCCGATGCCGCCGCGGTGCTCGACTGGATGAACACGCTCTATCCGAACCCGTCGAATGTCTGGGTGTGCGGAATTTCGTTCGGTGCCTGGATCGGCATGCAACTTCTGATGCGTCGCCCCGAGATCACCGGCTTCGTTTCGATCGCGCCGCCGGCCAGCATGTACGATTTCGCATTTCTCGCGCCCTGTCCCGCTTCAGGCATTATCGTTCACGGCACGAAGGACCAGGTCGTGCCCGAACCCGACGTGCAGAAGCTCGTCGACCGGCTGACGGCCCAGAAGGGCATCAAGATCACTTATGAAAAGATCGACGGCGCCAACCACTTCTTCGACAAGCATTAAGGCGAAGTGGTCGAGACTGTGGAGGCCTATGTCCACAACATGATGAGCAAGCCGCGCGAAGGCCGCTAAGCCTCAGCGCAATCCCGCGTTGCGCATCGTGATTTCGATAATCGCAGCTTCGGTGTGATGGCCTTCGAGCTGGGCCGTGTCCTTCAACGTCTTCAACCCGTGCACCAGTTGCGTCTTGGGCGCACCCATGTCGATGATCGTGTCCAGCAGTACGCGAACGATTCCACTCAACGCACGTTCATATTCCGACATCGGACGCTCCGAATATGGAGCATTCATGCAGTCCTCCCTTTGACCGGGACCGCATGTTGATCGCTGGATGATTGAGATTTGGTTTCCTCGCAGCTTACCGTTTCGCAATGCGTGGCTGCATTTGATTAAAATTGGCTTATGGCGCGCGTTGTAGCGCGTGCGAAACGGCATCGCGCCGGCGCAGAAAACATGAAAAAATGGCGCCTCTAGCCAGGGCTCAGCGTGAAGTCCGCAAAGGACGACCACTTGCCGCCCACACCGCGCTGCGACATCAGCCAGTGCCATTGCTTGTGCGTCCCGTCCCAAGTGAATGAGTTGTGAAACGGCCCATCAGGATACTCAAAGACAAAATCAATCTGATTGCCGTGCCGAGTGCCAGAGCCAAGCGTTTCCGAAAAACGCCCGCCGAACACATCAATCCAATGCGCGACGTAACGCTGGCTCGTATTGTCGTGGCCGATCATCGGCAGCGCTGCAGCGCAAAGTAAAATCAGGATCGCAACAATTCGCACTGCCGTCCTCATTTCTGGTGAATTTTTCCGCCTGTGACGGCCTGCGCCACGCCGGTGGTGGTGGGAAGACTGAGCGACAGGCCGCGCAGCGAGCGCACCGCCAGATACGCGAAGCCCTCCGCCTCGATGAAATCACCGTTCCAGCCCGCATCTTCGGCCGCCAGCACCGGCGCGTTCACGCGCGCACGCAGCTGATCCATCAAGGCGCGATTGTGCCGGCCACCGCCGCACACGATCCACGTCGTCGCCGGTTCCGGAAAATGTTCGCGCGCCTTTGAGATTGCAGCGGCGGTGAAAGCGGTCAGCGTCGCCGCGCCATCCTCCGCACTCAAGCCGGAGACCGAGTCCATCCCGAAATCCATGCGATCGAGCGATTTGGGCGGCATTCGAGCGAAGTACTGGTTGTCGAGCATCCGCGAAAGAATTCCATCATTTACTTGACCCGCGCGTGCGAGAACGCCGCCCTCGTCCATCGGCGTTCCCGTGTGGCGCTGCGCCCAGTCGTCTATGGGCGCATTGCCCGGTCCGGTGTCGAAGGCGAGGATGGTATCGCCGCTGACATAGCTCACGTTGGCCACGCCGCCGATGTTGACCATTACTACAGGCGGCGCGATGCCGGCGGCGTTGCGCAGCAGGGCCGCGTGATAGAGCGGCACCAGTGGCGCGCCCTCTCCGCCCGCTTTCACGTCGGCCGAACGAAAGTCGTTCACGACATCGATTCCCGTCAGTCGCGCCAGGAGCGCGCCATCGCCGATCTGCCAGGTCCAGCGCTGTTCCGGTCGATGCAGGATCGTCTGGCCATGGAATCCGATCAGCGCGACATCTTCCGGCGCCAAACCGGTCTTGCTCAACAGCGACTTCACCGCGGCGGCATGCGCCTCGGTCAGGCGGCGTTCGGCATCGCGGATCGAGTAAGGAACCGGCGCTCCTGCGGCCACAGTCTGGGCATCCGCCAGCGCTGCGCGCAGCATGGCTCTGGTTTCGGCGTCATAGGGCACGCCCAGCGCCGCTCCGGGCACGGCGACGTCCAGGCCATTGGTCTCGACGATGGCTGCGTCGATGCCATCGAGCGACGTGCCGCTCATAAGGCCTATGACTTTTAGAGTTTCCGCCATCCGTGCTACACACCCGACCCTTTTCCACCTGAGTTGTACCATGCCCGCCGCGACCAAGTTCCGCTCCGAGTTTCTTCGCACCTTCGTGGAGCGCGGTGCCTATTATGACTGCTCGGCGCCCGGCGAACTCGACGCACTCTTCCTCAAGGAGCGGGTTACCGCCTATATCGGCTTCGACTGCACCGCGGCATCATTGCATGTCGGATCGCTGCTGCCGATCATGATGCTCTACTGGTTGCAGCAGACCGGGCACAAGCCCATCGCGCTGATGGGTGGCGGCACCACGCGCGTCGGCGATCCATCCGGAAAGGACGAGAGCCGGCGCATTCTCACCGACGTGCAGATCGAGCAGAATCTTATCGGCATCCGCGCGATCTTTTCAAAATTCCTGAAATTCGAGAGCGCCGGCGGCAATGCCGTCATGGCCAACAATGCTGACTGGCTGAACAAGCTCAACTACATCGATTTCCTGCGCGATGTCGGCAAGCATTTCTCCGTCAACCGCATGCTGTCGTTCGACTCGGTGAAGATGCGACTGGAACGGCAGCACGAGTTGTCGTTCCTTGAATTCAACTACATGATCCTGCAGGCCTACGATTTCGTCGAACTG
>JANYBR010000027.1 GCA_025360685.1 Pseudomonadota bacterium | reverse complement strand
GGCGCCGAACAAAAACCCCACCGGGATTCCCACTGCGGCCGCCACCACAATACCATCGACGACAAGTCCGATCGTCAGCGGCAAGCGGGCAGCCAGTTCGTTGATGACGGGCACGCCGGTGATGGCACTCTGGCCGAAGCGCAAGTGCGCAAATTCGCCGATGCGCAGAACCCAGCCGATCACAAAGGAAATCGGGCCGTCGCCGGCATGCGGCAGCGCCAAGGCTGCGATGGCTGCGGCCATGAGGGCCGCGCCGAACAGGCCCAGCGCCAGCCGGCCAGCC
Organism: Pseudomonadota bacterium; assembly: GCA_025360685.1. GTDB lineage: Bacteria > Pseudomonadota > Alphaproteobacteria > Micropepsales > Micropepsaceae > Rhizomicrobium. The sequence goes on along the minus strand of JANYBR010000027.1, from coordinate 3,965 downwards.
TCGTTCAGGACAAAACGCAGCATCGAAATCCCCGATTTGTGCCGACTATAGCAGGGTTGCCGGAACGGCGGGAAACGTGCCGACACCAGCTTCGCTCAGCCGGAACGAACCATGCTTGCGCAGCCTTCTTGCGAGCGTCGGCAGCTGCCTCTTTGCTAGATCGTGAACAACGTTCTTCCAGGTTCGCAAGTTCGTTGACTGCTGTGCCCCATCAGAGCCGGACAACTCTCAAGATCACAGTGTAGAGAAGTCGTTGCGCATTGACGTGAATTGTTCTTCTGAAAGACTGAGCCTTGCGCAGAACGCCGGGACGGGACAGCGACGAAACGGTGCCATCGAAGTCAGGGACTTCTCATGGGTCTGATGAAAAGGACAACTATGACGGCTACTGCGCGGATGATGTGGTTAGGAATCTTGGCGGTCTTTTTTTTCGTCCCGGCGAATGCGGGCCAAACTTGTGGCCATCGCGATCCAAGCTTCACAGCTTTTCTGAAGCGCTTTAAGTCCGATTTGGAATTTCGCTACTCAAGACTGGTGCTTCCGATGAGATTTTCCGAATTTGATCCTCAGAGCGCGATGTCGAATGTGATGGTCACACATTACTCGTCAATGACCCTCGCGCAATTGCGAAGCACAGGCAGGTTGAGGATTGCCGCCGATCCACATGCCACCAATAGCGGTGACGAGGGCGACGTCTGCGAAGATCAGCCAAAAGTCGGGAAAAACACCGCCACCTTTGTTCAATACACCTGTCACACCGACATTTTTTCACACACCTACCACTTCGTCAGATCGAACGGATGCTGGTTTTTGCGGAATGTAGAAGAGGCGGGCGAATAGACGTTGGTTCGGCTCAGAGCATCCCCAGAGACTTGAAGCTGGCATGGCCGCCACGTTGCTTCAATTCTTTCGGGCGGGGCAGGCAGCGGGCCGGCGAGCCAGAGTCTTCAAAAACGAAAAGGTGGACGGCGCGCTGATCTGAACCCGAAACTCGAGACTGACGATGCTCATGCCTTTGGCGGTCGTCGTATAATGGATTGGCGAGAAGACAATTTGTCCGAGTTGGATTTTTTTAAGGGCCGAGAAGTATTTTTCATCTACGCGAGCAGGCGTCTTCGCGGAGTAGGGCCAAAGAGCATCTGTGACGAGAGGCCAGATTTTGCGATAGCCGGCTTCGGTCAAGATGAAGTCGTAGGAAATCGGCCGCTTGAGTTTTTCCTCAACCGACATGCTGTAGCTTGTACCAATATCCTGCCAGGGGTTAAACCGCAAAGGCGGATTCACGGAGTAGATGTAGTCTTCGACTGGAGAGATTGCTGCCTTCTGCGTTGACGGAACCAGCTCGATGCGCCATCCGGAGAGCCGAGTCGAAGGACTAGCGGACGGGTCAGCGAACTCCTGCGGAATGAACTCCAGCGCGAGCCCTCCGCCGATTTCCTTCTCGAACCTCTCGCCAGCGTGAATCTGGCCGCCGAATGATATGCTCCGGCAGGGCAACACGGTGGTAGCTGAAGACGCACCGCCAAAGCAGACTGCCAACAGGAAGGCAGAAACCGATGTTATCGGCGTGTATGACATTTTGTTGCCGACCTTCTACAGCAGTCCCAACGACTTGAAACTCGCATGTCCGCTGCGGCCTACCACCAGATGGTCATGGACCGTTATTTTCAGCGCTTTTGCGGCAGCGCTCACCTCGCGCGTCATTTCGATGTCGGCGCGGCTTGGGGTGGGATCGCCGCTGGGATGGTTATGCACCAGGATGATCGCGGTCGCGCCGAGTTCGAGCGCGCGCCTGACGATCTCGCGCGGATAAACCGGCGTGTGGTCGATCGTGCCGCGCGCCTGCACCTCGTCGGCGATGAGAACGTTCTTGCGATCAAGAAACAGGACACGAAATTCCTCATGCGGGCTGCGCGCCATTGCGGCGGTGCAATAGTCGATTAGCCCTGCCCATGAGCTGAGTGCCGGCTTGTTGAGCAACCGAGTCTTGGAGAGCCGAAGGGCCGCAGCCTCGATGATCTTGAGCTGGGTTACGCCAGCTTCGCCCAGACCGGAAACCTCCAGCAGGCGCGCGCGCGGCGCCGCGATGACATCGGCAAAACTGCCGAACTGCGCGATCAACTGCTTGGCCAGGGGTTTTACGTCCCGGCGCGGAATGGCGGCGAACAGTACCAGCTCCATCATCTCATAGTCCGGAATGGCATCCGCGCCACCCTCGACAAAGCGCTCGCGCAGACGTTCGCGGTGGCCAGATTGATGATCGACAGATGTGAAGTCGCGCGCCACGTCGGCGAGCGATGAAACGTCAGACGTAGGGGGGTTTGTCCCAGCCTTTTGGCGAGCGCGTAAAGATTTCGACGCCATCCTCTGTGACACCCACGGAATGTTCGAATTGGGCGGAAAGCGAACGGTCGCGAGTCACGGCCGTCCAACCGTCGTTCAACACTTTTACGCCATAGCCGCCGAGATTGATCATCGGTTCGACGGTAAAGAACATTCCAGGCTTCAGGCCGATGCCGTGACCCGGCTTGCCATAATGCACGACATTGGGCAGCGCATGGAAGACGCGTCCCACTCCATGGCCACAAAAGTCGCGCACCACCGCGCAGCGCTCCTGGCCTTCGGCGAAACTCTGGATGGCATGGCCGATGTCGCCTGTGGTCGCGCCCGGTTTCACCACCGCAATGCCGCGCATCATGGAGTCGTAGGTGATGTCGACCAGACGCTTGGCCTTTAGTTTTACATCGCCCACCAGATACATGCGGCTTGTGTCGCCGTGCCAGCCGTCGACGATTACGGTGACGTCGATGTTGATAATGTCGCCGTCGCGCAGCGGCTTGTCGGACGGAATGCCGTGACAGACGACGTGATTGATCGACGTGCACAGGGTGTGGCGATAGCCGCGGTAACCCAGGCACGCCGGAATGCCGCCATGGCCGGTGGCATAGTCGAAGGCGAGCTTGTCGAGATAGTCGGTCGTGACGCCGGGTTTCACTTCCGGGACGAGCAGGTCCAGCACTTCGGCCGCCAGTCGGCCGGCACGGCGCATGCCCTCGAAGTCGGATGGTTGATGCAAAGTCACCGCAAAGTGGGCCTTGCGGGTGGCTTCGAACATATCGGCTTGTGGCATTACGGTCATGGCTGGCTGCTCTTGGCCGGGGCCGCTTGATGTAGGGACTGTCCCCGTGTTTTCTAGGCCCCGGGACCTGAACGATTTCTTACACCGGCCAGACGCAATGAGCCAGACCGAACGCGTTACGGCTGCCATCCTTGTGATCGGGGACGAAATTTTGTCCGGCCGCACCCAGGATACGAACACGGCCTATATCGCCAAATTCCTCGGTGCGCTGGGCATCGAGCTGTGCGAGGCGCGGGTTGTGGCCGATGTGCAAGTGGAAATCGTAGCCGCGCTGAACGCCCTGCGGGCGCGTTACACCTATGTCTTCACCACTGGCGGCATAGGTCCGACCCATGACGATATCACGTTCGAGGCGGTGGCCGCGGCCTTTGGCGTCGGCGTCCACTATCACCCTGAAGCGATGGCGGCGATGGCCGCACGCTACAAGCCGGGTGAGTTCAACGAAGCGCGCAAACGCATGGCACTGATCCCGGTCGGCGCCGAGCTCGTTCGCAACAGTGTCTCGACCGCGCCCGGCGTTCACATCGGCAACGTCTTCGTGATGGCTGGCGTGCCGATGATTATGCGCGCAATGATGGATGCGATCGAGCCGCGCCTGAGGCGCGGCGCGATCGTCCACGCCGCGACGGTGCAGGCAAAAGTTGCCGAAGGACGCATTGCCGAAGGCCTGGAGAAGATCCAACGTCTTCACAAGGACGTCGCGATCGGCAGCTATCCGTTTTATCGCGAGGACGGTTCTGGCGTGCAGCTTGTCACGCGCGGCCGCCTGGGTCTTCGGGTCCATCCACGCGAGCTTGGCGAGGCGCGTGTCCATCGCGGCGATGAT
>JANYBR010000462.1 GCA_025360685.1 Pseudomonadota bacterium | reverse complement strand
CTCCCTCAAGGGGAGGGTTGGTATATCGACGCATCGCAATTTTGCCGAGTTTGGCTTAGACGTTTCCTCCATGTCCATCTTGGGAAAGCTAGGCGGCGCTGCGGCCGGATTCATGCTGGGCGGCGGGCCGGTCGGCGCGCTGATCGGCGCGCTGGCGGGCCATTTCCTGATCGACCGCGAGATGCCTTCGCTCGAGCCCGGCGAGGCGCCGGGCATCGTCTTCACCATCGCGATGATCGCGCTCGCCGCCAAGATGGCCAAGGCCGACGGCACGGTGACGGAAGACGAGATCGAGACCTTCCATCGCCTCTTCCGCGTCGCGCCGAACGAACAAACAAGCGTCGACCGCATCTTCCGCCTGGCGCAGCAGGACACGGCCGGCTTCGAGGCTTACGCCACGCAGATCGCCAAGATGCTGGTCGGCAATCCCGCGCTGCTCGAAGACATTCTCGACGGCCTGTTCGAAATCGCCAAAGCCGACGGCGTGTTTCATCCCGGCGAGTCCGCGTTTCTCGAGCGCGTCGCCGACATTTTCGGATTCACGACCAACGAATATCGCCGCATCCGCGCCGCCCATATCGGGCCGGACCAGGGCGATCCCTATGTGATCCTGGGCGTGGCGTTCGATGCCGGCGATGACGAGGTCAAGGCGACCTATCGCATGCTGGTGCGCGAGAACCATCCCGACAAGCTGATGGCGCGCGGCGTGCCGGAGGAATTCGTCCGCCTCGCCACGGACAAGCTCGCGGTCATCAACGCGGCGTATGACAGGATCGAAAAGGAACGAGGGTGGAAAGGCTAGTGTATCGACCTGCCGCTAGCCCGGCTTCCTGCCGCCGCGTTCGACCAGTTCGCTGACATCCTGCGCGCGGTTTATGATCCAGCGCACGAAACCGTCCGGCCCCAGGATTGGTGTGTTGGTGATGGCCCAATAGCGCGTTTGAAATCTGCCCAATTCCGGTTGCACGGCATAGCGCACGATCGGCATAACATCGCTCATGCGCGTCTTGAGAACTTTGAGCAGCGACCTGCGCATCGAGGAAACGCCGCTGGCACTCGAATCGTCCGGATTGTCGGGGAAGACCTCGAACAGACCGCGCCCGATGACATCCCTGCCGGTGGACAACGTCGCTCTGGCATGTTCCTGGTTCTGCGCCAAGATGTTGAACGCCGTGTCCAGGATCAGGCACATGCCTGGCGTGTGCTCGAAGACAAGCTTGTAGTCTAGCTGCGCTGCCTTATTCAGAACCGATTGACGGCTTGGCATTGCGATCTGCCCGAGATTTGGGCTCAGGACAACATACAATGTAAGACAATGCGCCCCTGCATCTGAGGGGGTTGCCCGCCGGGGTCAATCGTGATTCAGCCGGACGGTCGCTGCGTCCGGCGATTCCCATCGCTATCGTCGAACGGCTCTCACTGCGGCGTGCGCAGGAACGCGTTGGGCTTTTTCGCCTCGGTCAGCGCCTGCACGGATGCGACGGCCAGCACGATGTTCACGGCCAGGGCCCGGGCGCGCTCGTGCTTGTTCGTTGCAGTCCACGCCAGAAGCGTGACGAAGGTGAGCCCCAGAATGATGAGACTGATCTGAGCCAGCTTCTGCCAGTTGGGCGCATTGTTCAAAGTCGGAGCGTTGTTCATGCCTCAAGCATAGGCGGCACTGGGAAACGATCGATGAAGGGATTGGCTAAAGTTGCGGGGAAATCGCCGTCTTGAGATGGGGCACTCCAGCCAATGAGAGCCTCGCCAACATGCTGGCGGCAGCAAACGCGCGGCGGCGCGCTTCCTTCCACCATAATCTTGCGCGTGCGACGGGAGCAATTGGGAATTTGGTCAAACAGCGACACAATTCCAGTCTGGGTCGAGTCCCTGTTTGGAACAACAGATCAATCCAGCTCCGGGGGCGCGGGCACGCATTCGCGGAACCGAATGGAACTTCGAGAGGCGCCGTTCGTTCCAAATGCAAGGCACCGCAATCGGAGCGCAATCATGGCAGTTGAAATCATCAATACAGGCGGTAGTGGCGGCGGCGGCAAAGTGGTCATGGCCTTTATCCTTGGCGCGGTCATGCTCGTGGTCGCCGTGGTGGCGTTTTTCATGTGGGACAATTTCAAGAGCGGCGGCGGCGCGTCTGTTCCCTCGGCCATCCATATCACCGTCAAGGGCAAATAGCTGCCGACACGCCGGCGGCAATCGCGGGCGCGACCCGCGCTTTTCTCTTTGGGAAACTTTGGGCGTCCGGTTTCCACATTGCGATCGTCGTAGCCAAGCCGCCGATCGAGTTTGGTCCCATGCGTGGATGAATTCGAGCATGAACTCTTAAGGTTGGCGCGCGCCTATTCATCGGGACAGGAGATCGACATGAGTTCAGGCCAACCGCCGCTTACCCCGAACGCCTACCACCGCATGGCGAATGAAATTCAAATCATGTCGGAAACGATACGTGCGCGTCCCGAGATGAATCATCACTTTGCAAATCGGCTGGCGCTCATCGCCAAGGAAATGCGCGAAGACTGTCTCCAGGAACATCCGCCGCCGTACATCGCAAGCTCGCCGAGCCTGGTGTAGCCGGGCTGCGCCTGTGTCGGCTGCGTTTTCTCATGTTGATCGCTGAGCCGAACCATATCCGCCAGGCTCAGCAGTTCATCGATGATGCCAGCCGCCATCGCTGGCGACACGCGCAGCGAAGCATGGATGTGGCAGAAATTGTACCAGCCGAAATAGAGCGCCACGCGCTGCAGAGACTATCGACCCACGTTGAAAACGCATTCCCCGGTCGCGATCTTCGCAACCAGCACGGCATTGCCGATCACGTCGGCAGGGCGCTTCTGTCCTTGGGGGCCTTCAGGCGTTGGGCTGGAACTCGACATAGACCTCTCCGTGACCCTCTTCGGTAGCGCGAGCGATCAACTTACCGACACTTTCAAAAGGTACTCTTTGCGTTCCTTCTAGCTGGGATGAAAGCGAGACGATTAGAGCGCCTTCTGGCGGCTTTTCTCCCTGACGCAGATAGACGATTTTGACACCCATGCAGCCAACATACGCGCGAGCCATTCAATCAACCAGTAGGAATTTAGTCAAACTGATGCACTACCTGCACGACCGACATTACCCTCTGATGAGTATTTGATGATACATCTTGACTGATGACTATTTGATGATACATTCGCTCCGAGGGTCAATCTTTGGCCCGAGCACAAGGAGTGAATTGAATGAGCAAGATTGGAGTTGGCATCGGCGAAGAATTTCCGGCCGACGACTCAAAACCGGCCGAGGCGCCAGGCGAGCACGCGAACGGCGACCGCCGGAACGGTGATCATCAGAACGGCGACCGAGTTCGCCACGAGCCGCGCGATGACGCGGAATACGAAGCGCGCCGCGAGGCCTATCGCAAAAGGCGCGAACAGCACCGCGAATGGCGGCGCCAGTGGCGCAACGAATGGCGCGCGCGCAAGCGGGCCTTCCGCGCCCAGCTGCACCAGAGTATCCGCGAGAATTACGGCGACCATCGCCGCTACGATTATCGCGGCCATCCGCACTATTGGGGCGCTCCGGTTCTGTGGGGCGCGCTGGGACTGATCGCCGTGATCGCGCTGGTCAGTTTCATCTTTTCCCACATCTTCGTCATCGCCGGCGTGATCGCGCTTCTGGCGCTGTTCGCCGCCTATCACCGCGGCCACGATCCGCTCGATCTGGAACCGCACGATTATTCAAATGGCACGCATCCCACACCGCCGGCAGCCCCGCGCGAAGCCGCGCACTAAGGAAAAGAACAAGACTATGCACCGACATCACAGATATGGCCGCCACCGCAGCGCTGCCGCGGAAGCGATCCGCGCCGCGGCCGACGCGGTGGAATCGCCCGAGCGCACCACCACGCGCGTTCAGCTTGAAATGCCGCCCCAGGCGATGGAACGCCTGCAGCGCCTGAAGGAAAAGACCGAAGCGGCATCCTACGCCGAAGTCATCCGCAACGCCGTGCGCGTCTTCGAGGCGCTGTTGCAGGAGCACGAAGCCGGCGCGGAGTTCTCGTTGAAGCGCCCAAACGGTGAAACTGTCAGCTACAAGATTTTCGTCTGATGAGCCTTTCCGAGACGAAATCCGCCGGTCCATTGCTGCAGGCCGTCCGCTTCCTGGCGCGCAAGGGCCGTCGCGTCTGGCTCTTGACGCTCAGCGGCAAGGAACAGCTGACGGCCAACATGCTGCGCCTATCGTTCGGCGGTAACGATCTTGGCGAACTGGCGTGGAAGCGCGGCCAGGATCTGGTTATCGAGCTGCCGCAGGCGGACGGAACCACGGCGCGCCGCCACTACACGATCCGCAAGCATGATGGCCATACGATCGCGATCGACTTCGTCCTGCACGGCGAGAGCCCGGCGGGCGATTGGGCGCGCGCCGCGAACATCGGTGACCGCATCGCTGCGGTCGGCCCGCGCGGGCATACCTATGTACGTCCCGCGGACTGGCACCTGATGATCGGCGACGAGACCTGTATCCCTGCGCTCTTCGCGATGATCGAGGGCCTGTCGCGCACCGAACGCGTCTTTGCCTTCATCGAGATCGCGGACGATGCCGAGCGCCAGACGGTCGAAAGCGCCGCCGCCGTGAACATCACCTGGCTGCCGCGAAATGGCGCGCCGCCAGGTTCGAGTTCGATACTGTACGACGCGGTCGAGAGCTTCGCGTTTCCGCAAGGCCTCGGCCACGCCTCGATCATCGGCGAGACGCACAATGTCCGCGCCATCCGCCGCCGGCTTATCGAGCGCGGTCTTGGCAAGGACCAGTGTTCGGCAGAAGGTTACTGGCGCCAAGGCCGCATCGGCGGCCATGACCACGCCTGAGTAAGCGATGACCTTGAGGATCACTGAACGCCGCTCGCCCAATCACGACGAACGCCCACCGGGCGCTGCCATCGACATTCTGGTGCTGCACTATACCGGCATGAAGACGGCGGAAGAGGCGCTGGCGCGGCTCTGCGATCCGGCGGCGCGCGTCTCCGCGCATTACACGATTGACCGCGACGGGCGCATCTATGCGCATGTCCCCGAGGAGCGGCGCGCCTTTCATGCCGGTGTTTCCTGGTGGGCCGGCGAGACCAACGTCAATGCGCGGTCCATCGGCATCGAGCTCGTCAATCCCGGACATGAGTTCGGCTACATTCCGTTTGCGGAAGCACAGATCGCCGCACTGATCGATCTGGCGCGCGCCATTGTTTCGCGCCATCCCATCCCCGCCGCGCGCGTCATCGGTCACTCCGACGTCGCCCCCGCCCGCAAGACGGATCCGGGCGAACTGTTCCCGTGGCAGCAGCTGGCCGAATTCGGCATCGGAGTCTGGCCCGGGATTCCCCCCACCCCGAGCATCGTTCGCGCCGCTCACAATCCTCCGACCTCCCGGCAAGGGGGAGGTAAGCTCGCCACGTCGCCTCCCCCTCGGGTGGGGGGCGAGACCGTGGACGTGGCAGAACAACTCTCCCGCTACGGTTACGGACTTCCTCCGCACACGGACGTTCCCCTCGAAACCGTCATCACCGCTTTCCAGCGCCATTTTCGTCCCTCCGCCGTAAACGGAGCATGGGACGGCGAGTGCGCCGCCATTCTCGCCGCGCTGCTGGCCGCGGGCTGAACAAGTCTCTGACCGCACCTTCAATCATTTCTGTCATCCCGGCCATGCGCGCGCAGCGCGTGTGAGCCGGGACCCATTGATACGGTTTCGCGATGGCGTCCATGAGCGGCCGCTCATGGACGGACAGCCGCGGTCCTCGCACTTGCTCGGAACCGGCTTCCGGGATGACAGCGGACTGCAAGTGCAGCCCTGCCGGCAACTCCGACCCGTCATGCAATTGTGATGGTTCCGCGCCCGCGCGCGCCTGTTAGGCTTGCCGCATGAAAACCATCGGCATGCTCGGGGGGATGAGCTGGGAATCCTCGTCCGTCTACTATCAGCTGATCAACCGCGAGGTACAGAAGCGGCTGGGCGGCGTGCACTCTGCGAAGTTCCTCATCTACTCGTTCGACTTTGACGAGATGTCGACGTTGCAGCGCACCGGCCAATGGGACAAAGCCAATGCGCGCATGGCGGAGGTTGCAGTCGCTCTGGCCAAGGGCGGCGCGGACTTCCTGCTCATCGCCTGCAACACCATGCACAGTGCGACGCCGGAAATGGAGACAGCCGCGAAGATCCCGCTGCTCCATATCGCAGACCCGCTTGGCAAGGCAATTGATCGCGCCGGGATGACGCGCGTCGGACTGCTCGGATCGAAGTTCACTATGGAGAATGACGGCATCATTCGCGGCCGCCTGAAGCAGCGCTATGGAGTCGATGTCATCACTCCGCAGGGCGAGGATTTCGACGAAATCAGCCGGGTGATCTACGAGGAACTGGTGCGCGGAAAATTCCTCGACAGCTCGCGCGCGAACTATCGCACGATCATCGCCAAGCTGATCGCGCAAGGCACGCAGGGCATCATCCTGGGCTGCACCGAACTGCCGCTGCTGGTGAAGCCGGAGGACTCGACGGTGCCCCTGTTCGACACCACCCCGCTGCACACGCTGGCAGCGGTCGATATGGCGCTGTCCTGATTCAGACGAGTGCGGAGGCACATGCCGTACGGTGGCGCTATCGTTAAGCGAGCGCGTAGTGCAATACGGGCAGGCGGCGCCCGGGAATCGAATCCGACGGCGCATCGCCCGCATCGACCGCTCCCATGCGACGGTAGAACTGCGCCGCATTGGGATCGGCCTGGATGACAAGCGTGCGGCCGCCGTGCGCTTTGGCCATCGCCGCAGCGGCGTGAAAGAGCGCCCGGCCCGCGCCACCACCGATCACGCCGGGTTCGACGAACATGTGCACCAGATCGAACTCGCCCGGCCTGGCGAGCGGCGCCACCGACGCGATGCCGAGCAGGCGTCCGCCGCCTTCGACGGCGACCAACACGCGTCCCGTGGCGATCAACTCGGGCGCGATCGTGAGCTCGGCGCGCGCCTTGGCCATGAATTCGGCGTCGTAGCCCCAATGGGCCTTGGAGCGAAAACACAGGGCGCTCAGCGCAGCGGCTTCGGCGGTCACCGCCGGGCGAATTGTGATTTGGCTCATCGGCGCATTATACTATGGGCGCGTCAGATGGCTGGATGGCTGCCCGTCTACGCTCTTCGAGCTACAACGCGGCAGGCGGCGCTTGCCGCGTCGAAGCGCGCAGCGCGAAGGCGGGAGGAAAGTCCGGGCTCCACGGAGACACGGTGCCG
>JANYBR010000413.1 GCA_025360685.1 Pseudomonadota bacterium | reverse complement strand
GGTCTGCCGTCGCCGTCAGACGTGACGACGTTTGAATTGGAACCCGCAGCGCATGGCGTTGTCATAGATCCAAGAAGCGGCCTCGCGTTCGTCACGCGCGGCAAAGTCAATACAGTTGACGTTTTCAATCCTGCAAATATGAGTTTGATCAATCGCATCCCTGTAGCCGACGATCCTGACGCGATCTTTTTCGATCCGGTTGACCAACTCGTTTACGCAGTCAGTGGCGACGCTGGTGTGGCAACACTTATTGACCCGGTCGCTCAGAAGATCGTCGGGACCATTCCACTTGGCGGGAAGCCAGAATTTGGCGTTTTCGACAGAAGAACAAAGCTATTCTATCAAAATTTGAAGGATACGAACTCCATCGCCGTGTTGGACATTGGCAAGCGTTCGGTCGTTCAGCGCTGGCCGCTGGCTAAGTGTGTCGGCCCGACGGGAATGGATATAGACGAAGCCGGTCGTCGATTGTTCGTTGCCTGCGGCCGTTCATCTACGCTGATCATTCTTGATCTTAACAAACATCAAATCACTACGTCGCTGCCAATTGGTACGGGACCCGATGCAGTCGCGTTCGATCCGGGGCTGCATCGCATTTATTCCATCGGCCTGTTCGGAACGCTATCCGTCGTGCAACAGATCGCACCGGACACTTATCGCTCGTTGGATTTAATCCAGTTGCATTTTGCTGCGCACACTTTAGCCGTGGACCGAACCACCCATCGGCTCTATGTGGGGTATGCCAGCCTTTTTGTGCCGCCTCGCGTTGCGATATTCTCGCCGATCCGTTGAATGAGTTGAAGGTCAACGTCGATCAGCCAGATTGGTGACGCTCAATATTCTGAGGCCCACAGGATGCTAAGCACTCGGGTCGTGACCTCAGGATTGGAAGGATCTTCTGAGCCCATTTCCAGATTGAGATCGTAATAGTCAATTTTCCAAAAAATCTTTTCGCCTGCATGGTCGAATGCTCCGAAGTCGTGTTCGCCATGAGAATCATTGTCTTCGCAAAAGTCGGAGAAGCAACGAACGCGGTTCATAATTTCAGTTACATCCGGACGGTCCGCAATTGCCGCCGTGGCCACGACCCGTCCTCCTGAGAGTGATTGACGAAAATTGTCATTCAAGATTCGAACTTTTTCCCGGTTGTTCATGTCGGACCTCGATTGTTGCAAAGAAATCGCCGCCGACCGCGGGATGTGATCGGCGGCTTGCACCATGGTTGTTGCTTCAAGAGGCGATGTCGGGCCGTAAAACCGCGACTAGGCGGCGCTTGACGGAGATTGGCTGGCAGCCGGGGAAGTCGCGCCAGCGGGCTGTCAATGTCTCGCCATCTTTTGAGATCGCAGTGACGATCGCCGCGTTCCAAAGCGGAATCTCGGGCTCGCTGTAGTCGAAAGCCAATACCGTGCTGCCAACTTCAATCGCCGACCAGATGACGTCGGCCGCTTTCACATGTGAGCTGTTCGGGGTCGTGCTCGTTCCGCGCACGACACCAGCGGCTGTCCAGGCCGAATCAAAACTCAGCGCTTTGGAAAGTTCATAAAACATCTCTTCGCGAACCAAAGGGACGAGGCCCTTCCCACTTTGTTCAAACAATTTTCCCTCTGGGAGTTTTCGGGCTAACTCCAGAGCTTTCGAGCTTGCTGCTACTCCGACTCTCAGAGCCATGAGGGCCGCCGCTTTGCGTACCGCAGCTTCGTCGCTTGCGCTGAACCGTGCCGCATGTGCCTTGGATTCGGCATTTACCCCGATCAGAACCAGTAGGCGATTTCCGTTACTGCTCATTGTTCACTCCATGCATAGTGAGACGGCATGATTGCTGTCTCATATCGGGCGACCTTTTGGTCGCCGATTTCGTGATGACTTACGATTTTCACTTGGCGCACTGGTGCGCTGGCGCACTCTCAGCGAGAGGCCCTCAAGCAGCCTTCAGCAGGCCGTACTCAGATTCGATTCGGATCCAACGCGACCCGCTCACAGTGAGCATACAAAGGACAGCTATCGTCTGTGCAGCGAGTCCTGTCGTCGATCTGATTTCCATTACAACGATTCATGGCGGCCATGGCGCAAAAGCGCCAAATGGATTTCTGCACAAAGCGCGGAAACGTCTTCGGAAAATCAGGATTGAAATCACGGGCATCTATCCGTCGGGCAAGCTGGTCGATGATCGCCGCACAGCCATTGCTGCTGTAACACCGTGGACCGTAGGAATGTTCAGAGCGAAGCGAGCGCAAAATGCCCGTGCGATGTAGCCAGTTGTGTACCAGCGTATCGACGACAATCATTGCGGCTCCGGCACTTACCCAGCGCTCTCGGTTTGAGTCACCTACGAGCAGCAGGGAGGCCATTGTCATACTCAACACTTTGTAAGAAACGCCATGGACGTGGTTCAGCGGCTGCAGCAGAGCGTCACACAGCAATCGTGGTCGGTTTGGAGAGGTTGGTTGATCTGCGGACTCAAGCTGGCGGTCGATCCAGCTCACAAAGTCGCCGCTCGCTACATCACGCATAAACAAATACAGGCTATACGTAGCTTGGTTCAGGCTGCCGTTTCGCAAATCGTGTTTGGGCAGAGAACACTGCGCAAAATGGTCGGGCCGATTGCAGCTTCTGGCGGTTTTTCGATAACCGCAACCTTCAAAGTGCCAATGGCTTTGCAGCTTTGGGCACAGCGGTTCTCGCGTCTCCGAGGCTTGTTGCACATCGGCATGGCTAACGGTGCCATGTTGATCGATATATGAGGTCGCAACCGTGTCAGCCACACCTTGATAGCTGATTGCTTCTGCCAGC
>JANYBR010000378.1 GCA_025360685.1 Pseudomonadota bacterium | reverse complement strand
CTTGTGGACTCCAAGCCGGTTTCGAATGGCAATGAGTGCCAGGCAGGCGCGCGCCGCGTCGCCGCCCTTGTCACCTTCTTCCATTGCTGCGCGGATCAGTGCCTGCTTTTCGCTTTCGACCGTGAGAATTCCGTTTCCGATGCACATCCCATGCTCGATACCAAGGTCCACCAGGCCGCGCGCGGACTCGCTCGCAACGATCTCAAAGTGATAAGTCTCGCCGCGTATGACGCAGCCCAGTGCGACGAAGCCGTCATACGACTTGCCGCCATGTTCGCCGCCCCGCGCTGCGAGCGCTATGGCGGTGGGAATTTCGAGGGCGCCCGGTACCGATATCCGCTCGAAATGGGCACCAGCTTTTTCGATCGCTGTGGTCGCGCCCTCGAGAAGTGCGTCCGAAATATGCGCATAGAAGCGCGCTTCGACGATCAGGATATTGCTCATGCCGGACCGTCCTTTGCCTTGCCCCGAATGGCATGCGTGCCGACGATGTTCAGGTCATAGCCTTCGAGCGCGACAATTTTCTTTTCCGGTGTGTCGGTCAGCAGGATCATATCCTTGACGCCGAGGTCGAGCAAAATCTGGGCACCGACGCCATACTCTTTGACGCGGCGGCGATCGATATCCTCGGCAACTTTTCGGGTCACGACATCGGAGACGAACGTCGGACGGGTGGTACGCAGCAAGACGACCACGCCGCGTCCTTCCCTGGCGATGATGCGCATGGATTCACCAAGCACGTCGCGCTCGTACGGCTTCCAGTCGAGCATATCGCTGAAAATGTTGACGGCGTGCATGCGAACCAGAACGGGCTCCGGCGTCGAGATATCGCCCTTTACCAGCGCAATATGCTCGGCATATTCGAGCGTGTTGACATAGATGCACATGTTCCACGTGCCGCCATTGTGGCTCTCGAACGGCGTCTCGACCGTGCGCTTGACGAAATGGTCGTATTTCCGGCGATAGGCGATCAAATCCGCGATCGTGCCGATCTTAAAGCCATGAAGCTGAGCGAACGGAACCAGGTCCGGCATACGTGCCATCGTACCGTCATCGTTCATGATCTCGCAGATCACGCCGGCCGGATTGAGCCCGGCAAGGCGAGCAATATCGACTGCCGCTTCGGTGTGCCCCGCCCGCACCAGCGTGCCGCCATGGCGTGCCACCAGCGGAAACACATGGCCGGGCGAGACGATGTCGGTCGGACCTTTGGTCGGATCGATCGCCACCGAGATCGTGTGCGCACGGTCATGCGCCGAGATGCCTGTTGAAATCCCTTCCTTCGCTTCGATGGAGATCGTGAACGCCGTCTGGTTCGGCGTACCGTTGATCTGTGTCATCATCGGAATGTTGAGCGTATTGGCGCGCTCCTGCGTCAGCGCCAGGCAAATCAACCCGCGTCCGTTCTTGGCCATGAAGTTGACGGTCTGCGGCGTGCACATCTGCGCCGGGATGACGAGATCACCCTCGTTCTCGCGGTCGTCGGCGTCCATGAGGATGAACATGCGCCCGTTGCGCGCGTCTTCGATCACGTCTTCGATCTGGGAAATATAGTCGTGGTAGACGGAGACGTTCATTTTGCGACTAGCCTCGCCACATAACGCGCCAACAGGTCGATCTCCAGATTGACCCTCGAGCCGGGTTTGAGCCGCCCGAATGTCGTGACTTTCGAAGTGTGCGGTATGATGTTGACGCCGAAGCGCGTGCCTTCGACTTCGTTGACCGTCAGCGACACGCCATCGAGAGCGATCGAGCCCTTGGAAGCGATGAACTTCGACAGGCCCACGGGAATCTCAAACGTGACGCGCGTGGACTCGCCTTCCGGGACCAACAATTTCACTTCGGCCACGCCATCGATGTGACCGGTGACGATGTGCCCGCCGAATTCGTCGCCGACCCGCATGGGTCGCTCGAGATTTACCGGATCGCCCACCTTCCAGCTTGCAAGATTGGTCTTGGACAACGTTTCGCCCGACGCTGTTACCGCGAACCAGTTATCCTTGCCCGAACCCTTGTCGACCACGGTCATGCAGATTCCGGAACAGGCGATCGACGCGCCCATCTCGACGCCCGACACGTCGTAGTTGGTCGAGATGACGATATGCGTGTCGCCGCGCTTTTCGACGTGGCGAACGCGTCCGACATCGGTGACGATTCCTGTGAACATAACTTCCTTTTAGGCCTTGGCCACGGAGCTTTCCAGAAGGTCCGCTCCAAGCTTCCGTTGCGAAATACGATTAAACCGCGATCCATTACGCGTCGTCAAAGTGGTCAATGTGTCGACCACACCATGCCATGCCGATCCAAGGGTTATTGGCGCCGTAAAAATTTCGAGCCGATCCGCAAGCTCGCGCTCGAGGAAAGCAGAGTGAACGGTCGCTCCGCCCTCCACTAACAGTCGCGTAATCCTTCTTTGCGACAGCTCCGTCAGCAATGCTGCCAGGTCCGGCCTGCCGCGCGCGTCGCGCGCGACTTGTACAATTTCCACACCACGCTGGCGCAACGCTTCGCCTCCCTGAGACGCCGTCGTGAACACGAGTGTCGGTGTCTTAGACGCGGTCGTCGCCAGCTTCGACCATTCGCTCATGCGCAAGGTAGTATCGAGCACGACACGGATCGGCGAATATGCCTCGAGACCGGGAAGACGGCAGGTCAATTCGGGATCGTCCGCAATCACCGTGTTGATGCCAACGAGAATTGCGTCGTTGCGCGCACGCATCAAGTGTCCGAACCGCCGCGCCTCTTCACCGGTGATCCACTTTTCCTTGCCAGGCGCGGTGGCGGTTTTGCCGTCCCGACTCTGCGCGATCTTCAGCGTGACCAACGGCCGGTTCTGGCCGAGCCGCGTCAGGAAGCCGGCATGGGCCTGCCTCGCTTCCCGCTCGAGTATGCCTGTCACGACTTCGATGCCCGCGGCGCGAAGCTTCGCAAATCCATCGCCGGACGTGAGAGGGTGCGGATCTTCCATTGCGGCAACGACACGGCTGATGCCCGCAGCGATCAAGCTCTCCGCGCAGGAGGGCGTCCTGGTGACCGTCGCGCAGGGCTCGAGCGTGACATACGCAGTCGCTCCGCGCGCTGCCGCACCTGCCTGTGCCAGTGCAACGGCTTCGGCGTGCGGAACACCGCTATCCGCCGTGCGCCCTCGTCCCACGACAATGCCGGCGCGAGAGACGATCACGCAGCCGACAGACGGGTTGCTCGACGTGCGGCCGATCCCGCGCTGTCCAAGCGCAAGTGCGTGCCGCATGTTGGAAATGTCGTTCAACTTTGGATGCGGCTAATCCTTTTCGCCGCCCTCCAGCTCGCCGATCAGGGCCTCGAAATCCTTGGTCTCGCGGAAGTTCTTGTAGACCGACGCGAAACGCACATAGGCGACCTTGTCGAGGCTTGAGAGGGCCTGCATCACCAGCTCGCCGATCACGGGTGACGGAATTTCGTTCTCGCCCATGCTTTCCAGCCGCCGGACGATGCCGGTGATCATGCGATCGATGCGCTCGCGTTCGACAGGACGCTTACGCAGCGCATGCGTGATGGAGCGTTCAAGCTTCTCGCGCTCGAACGGTTCGCGGCGATTGTTCTTCTTCACGACGATTAGCTCGCGCAGTTGCACGCGCTCGAATGTCGTGAACCGGCCGCCGCATTCGGGACAATGGCGCCTGCGCCGAATGGCCGAATTGTCCTCGCTCGGACGGCTGTCCTTAACCTGGGTATCGTCGTGTCCGCAGAATGGGCAACGCATGGAGAGCTGCTCTTTCGTCTATTGGTAGATGGGAAAACGTTTGCACAGTACTCCGACGCGCTCGGCGACATTCTTCTCGACAACCGCATCGCCCGCTTCACCGTTGGCGGCGACCGCGTCGACGACCTCGACGATAAGCTTTCCGATTTCCCTGAACTCTGCCGGGCCGAACCCTCGTGTCGTTCCGGCGGGTGTACCGAGCCTGATACCCGACGTGATCGCCGGTTTTTCGGTGTCGAAGGGAACCGCATTCTTGTTGGTTGTGATTGCGGCGCGGTCGAGCGCCTTCTCGGTCGGCCGGCCCGTCGCCTTTTTCGGCCGCAAATCGACAAGCATCAGGTGCGTGTCGGTTCCGCCGGAAACGATGTCCAGTCCTTCGGCTTTCAACGTCTCGGCCAGAACCTTTGCGTTATCCACGACAGCCTTGGCATAGAGTTTGAACTCAGGGCGCAGAGCTTCGCCAAAGGCGACAGCCTTCGCGGCGATCACATGCATCAGCGGTCCGCCCTGCAAGCCGGGAAAGACGGCCGAATTGATCTTCTTGCCGAGGTCGGTATCGCGCGACAGGATCATGCCGCCGCGCGGTCCGCGCAATGTCTTGTGTGTCGTGGTCGTGACGACATGAGCGTGATCGAGCGGACTGGGATGCACGCCGCCTGCCACCAGTCCGGCAAAGTGCGCCATATCCACCATGAGGAACGCGCCAACGGAATCGGCGATGGCTCGAAACCGGGC
>JANYBR010000362.1 GCA_025360685.1 Pseudomonadota bacterium | reverse complement strand
CTTAAGTACCTGATTTCCACAGATTGTTCACTTCTGAAACCTATTTTTATCCGGTATACTTCGCCTACCGGTCGCCGACAGGTGGCCGATCAAAGAGAAACGCCCCGACCGGATGGACCGGTCGAGGCGGAAAGAAGCCGGTTTCCCGACTTGTGCAGCTGCCAATTTAGCAAAGGCGACAGACCTTGTGCAAGGGCAGATAGATATGGTAAGGGACCGCTGCTCTTTGCATGGCAATGCCAGAAAGGAGACGCGGCCATGAAACCTACGACCTTCAAACCGGGGCAATCTGTCCCGAAGTCGGGCCAGGCGCAGAACACGCGCACCCGTACCGAAGTCACGGTCACGCGCGGGGAACCCTTCCCGCCGACACCCAAGAGCGGCGATAAGTACCGCATCGTTGATGTGACGAAGCACAAGCGGTAATAGCAGCACACCGGGGCCGTCAGGCCCCGGTTTTTTCCAGCCGCCATTCGCGAAAATTATGTTTAGCGGCGATCTCAAATTTCAGCAAGTGAACTTGCCAGATAGCGGACATTGGGGCAAATTATGGCCGAACGGTCGCTCTCCATTACGACGAACGCGTACCCGACCCTAAGCGGTCATTCGCGCACGATCAATGGATAGCACCGCTCAAGCCAGTGTGGTGGCTCGGCGGCGCGCCGCAATCCAGTGCTTGAAGCTTTCTTGAACGGCGCAATCGGTCTTATGTAAACGGGGCTCCGCCTGAGCACCTCTCAACGGGGCGAATCGGAGCGAGTCTAGTGGTAAGGGCGTGTATTCTTGGACCGCCCATCCGATCAGGCCCGCCCATGAACTTCGACGAATACGAACGCAACAAACGCCCAGATTACAAGGCGCTCGCGGAGGCGATCACTACGATCCTCGACGCCGCTATCAAGGCAGATCCAGCCTACCGGCTTCAGCAGATCCAGCGCCGGGAGAAGAACCCGATTTCTTTGAAAGCAAAGCTCGCGAAGTTCGGCGTCTCGGAGAGCGACAAGATCGAGGACGAAGTGAAGGACCTCGCCGCTTGTCGCGTGATTTTTTATACCAACGCGGACGTGAAACGATTCCTGTCATCCGACATTCTGCACAGTAACTTCACCATCGACTGGGACCGCACCAAGGTTCACCACCCAGTGCCAGGGACAGAAAGCGAGGCGCGCTTCTTCATCTCCGACAACATCGTCGTCCAGTTGAACGAGCAGCGCGCCGCCGCGCCGGAATACGCGAAGTTTCGTGCCATGCGGTGCGAGATTCAGGTCCAGACCACGCTGAACCACGCATGGTCCGAGATGGAGCACGATGTCTACAAGATCAAGCCGGTAGCCGGATTCGGCAAGGACCTCCTCGAAGGAATTCACACGAGGTTCAACAAAGTCATGCGCGAGATGCTGATCCCGGCCGGCTACGAGTTTCAGAAGATCGTGGACGACTACAACCGGCTCGCGAGCGGCCGGGAGCTTTTCGACAAGGGCGCCCTAAAGGTGCTCGCCGACTGCAAGGACAACAACGAACGCCACGAACTGTTGGAGCGTTTCAAATCCTACGTGCTCCCCCACTTGGACGACGCGGCCGGCGCGCATGCCGAGATACGGGGCGCGCTCGTTGTGGCCGTCCAGGCCGCGCGCAGAACGAAAACGAGCCCCATCAGCACTCCGTGGGGCGACCTGCCTGGCAAGTCGGCCGAGGACGTTGTCGAGTTGGCGACGAACATTCTGGACCACCTCAGGTATGTAAGCCTCGATGCAGCAGAAGCCACTTTCGACACGCTCAGCGAGCTCTATCTGGGCGCGGCGACCGACAAGGAGGCGGAGCAAATCTTGAAGAACGTGAAATCCCTCGCGAGCCACAACTTCGAGGTGTGGAAGGCCGGCGGCCCGGTCATTCAGGACATGCTCGTCCGGAGGATTAAAGGATGGGACGGCGCCACGCTCGAGGCGTTGCGCCCAGTGGCGCTGACGGTACTCCACCAAGTCCTGCGCTCGGAGTCCACGGGCACATCGGCCACCTACAAGACCGTCACCCTGATTACAGCAAACGTCGTTCCGAGCGACGCGCTCACGCGTATTCGTGCCGCGAGCATTGACCTCCTCGAACAACTATTCCGAACGGCTCTCGACGATGTCGAAAGGCGCAAGGTCAAGCAGGCCCTCCTCGACGCGACCCGGTTCCCGCAGCGCGGTGGTGCCGAGTCCGCGCTGCGGCTGAC
>JANYBR010000165.1 GCA_025360685.1 Pseudomonadota bacterium | reverse complement strand
GAACTCGACTACTCTCTCATTTGATTGATGGATGGGCGGGTCAAGCCCGCCCATGACGGGTTGTAGACTGGGCGACAGATTGAAGACGGAACAGTACCGATGAAGATTGACCTTTGGAATCCTGAAAGCTTCGCGGCCGGTCACCCGCACGCGCAATATGACTGGCTGCGCGCCAACGATCCCGTCCACTTCCAGGAAGAGCCGAACGGACCCGGCTACTGGGCGATCACACGCTATCAGGATGTCTATGACGTGGACCGGAGTTTCCAGTCGTTCTCGTCCGAACCGACGATCATGATTCAGGACCCACTGAACCAGGAGACCAGTTTCGGCGGCTACAAGATGATGCTGATGATGGACCCGCCGCAGCATACGGCGTTTCGCAAGCTCATCCGCCAGGAATTCACCGTGCCGGTGTCGGCCGACCGCACGCCGCGCATGCAGCAGCTGGCCCGCCAGATCGTCGACGAAGTGATCGAAAGGGGTGAATGCGATTTCGTCAGCCAGGTCGCGGGCGAGATGCCTTCCTACGTCATCGCTGAGTTGATGGGCATGCCGCTCGACGACGGCCGCGAACTCTACAAGCTGACCGAAGCGATCCACACCACCGCCGGCGGCTCGCCGACCCAGGAAGGCGCGGTCGCCGTCTTCAAGATGTTCGACTATGGCCGCAAGTTGATCGACGAGAAGCGGGCGCGGCCAAAGAACGACCTTGCGACCAAGCTGCTGCAGGCCGAAGTGGACGGCAAGAAGCTCGACGACGTCGAGTTCCTGCTGTTCTTTCTGCTGTTGATCGACGCCGGCGGAGACACGACGCGCAACCTGCTTTCATCCGGCATGATCGCGATGCTTGAAAGCCGCGATCAGTTGAATTGGCTGATGCAGGATCTGCACGGACGCCTGCCGTCGGCGCGCGAGGAACTGCTGCGCTGGTGCAGCCCGGTCATCTATATGCGCCGGCGTGCCACGCGCGACATCGAGCTTGGCGGCAAGAAGCTTCGCGAAGGCGACAAGGCGGTGATGTATTTCGGCGCCGCCAATCGTGATGAGGCAAAATTCGAACACGCCGACACGCTCGACCCGTCGCGCCGGCCCAACGAGCACATCGCTTTCGGCACCGGCCCGCATGGCTGCCTCGGCCAGCACATCGCGCGTATCGAGATCGACGCCATGCTGGTGGAAGTGCTGACGCGCATGAAGAATTTCGAGCTCGCCGGAGCGCCCAAATGGCTGCCATCGAACTTCATCTCGGGGCCGCAGGTCATGCCCGTGAAATTTACGCCGGCACGACGAATGGCGGTGGCTTGAAGAGAATTTGGCTGACCCTTCTTTAATTTGGAGACAGCAATCCTATTTTAGCCTCGAAGCATTTTAGAGGTGTAGTAATGATCGCAGCTCGGCTCGCACCGCCGCCTTCACTGTCATGGCCCGCCGGAGTGCGGGCCACCCAGGTGACGACAAAGCCAGTGTTGAAAAGTAAGTTCTCGGTCACGTGCGGAGAAGCCCAGCGAGTCCCCAACTGGGTGGCCCGCACTGCGGCGGGCCACGACATTTGTTGCGTCGGCGTGGCGCGAAAAATCTCACCAATTGAACGAACAATTTTATTGCCGAAGCCGGCAGTGCAAAACGCGCTCAGGGGATGAAAATCGAGGTTCGAATGTACGCCGATCTAATGACTTCAAAGAGTTAGAAAGAGGCAATGGCCGTTCCCAGCCTGCATTACGTGACATTCCGCTCGCTCCACGAAGCGCCGCTTTCGATCGCGGCGCGGCTGCGCGTGCCGTCGGATGGCAAGGAGAAACATCCGACCGTCATTCTTTTACACGGTTCCGCGGGGCCGAGCCTGCGCGAGGGTGGCTATGCCGACGTTCTGAACGAAGCAGGCTTCGTCACTCTGGAGCCGGATCAGTGGTCGGCGCGCGGACTGGCGGGCGGCGCGTCGGGCCGGCCGCGCACGGTGATCGAAACGCTGCCCGATCTCTATGGCGCACGCGCATTTCTCGCCGCGCATCCCGCGGTCGATTCCAACCGGATCGGCGTCGGCGGTTTTTCCTTCGGCGGCGTGGCGGCCATGCTGGCTGCAACCCACAAGCACAATGATCGCTTCCTTGACGGCGATCATTTCGACGCCTTCATGCCGGTCTATCCCGCGACCTGGACCTACAACCGGGTGCCTGATTTCGAATTCGGCGATCTGGTCGACGCTCCGATACTGCTCATCACCGGGGCGTCGGATCAGTATGACAACGATCCGGAAGTCTCGGCCAAACTGGTTGCGGGACTCATGGCTGAGGACCGCGCCAAGATCCGGATCGAAGTCATGCCCGACAGCCATCATGGCTTCGACATGCCTGGCGTCGACATGGAAGTGAGCGATCCGTTCGGCAATCAGGGCCGCGGCGGTACGGTCATCATGCGCTATAGTCCGCAAACGACGGAACGGTCGCACAGCCTGGCGGTCGCGTTCTTTTCGTCGGCGCTGAAATAGGAGGGCACGATGTCGACAAGGGTACACACCACAGAACGGCTCACCGTTTCACCAGCGGGAGGATCGGCCGGCGCCTATGTCACTGGGGTCGATCTCTCCAAAGCGAATGACGCGGAAGAGATCGCGGGTATCCGGCGCGCACTATTGGACCATCTCGTCGTCGCCCTGCCCGACCAAAAGCTCTCGCTCGACGATCTGGAGCGTTTCACCGATGCGCTCGGAGGCCGCGACATCACGCCGTTCGTCAGGCCGATCGAAGGCCGGCCGCATGTCATCCGGATCTTGAAGGAGCCGCACGAGAAGTTGAACTTCGCCAACGCCTGGCACACGGACCTGTCCTATCTCGACGCGCCGCCCAGCTTCACCGTTCTGTACTGCCTCGAGACGCCTTCAATCGGTGGCGACACTGTGTGGGCCAACCAGTACATGGCATTTGAGACCTTGTCGGCGGGGCTACGCGACACGCTTTTGGGGTTGAACGCGGTGCACTCGGCGGGACCGGCCTATGGCACCGGCGGTTATCTCGACGGCGTCAAGGACAAGATGTCGACAAAGATCGAGCCGTCGAAGGACGCCTATAAGGAACAGGTTCATCCGGCCGTCATTGCCCACGCCGAGACGGCAAAGCCCGCTCTCTATCTCAATCCCGTCTATACGCAGCGCATCGCCGGCTGGAGCAAGGCGGAGTCGGACGGCTTGCTCGGCTATGTGTTCCGTCATTCGGTGAACGAGAACTTCACCTGGCGCCTGAAATGGGCGAAGGGAACCCTGGCGATCTGGGACAATCGCTGCACGCAGCATTTTGCGCTCAACGACTATCACGGTCAGCGCCGCGAGATGGTGCGCACCAGCGTCAAGGGCAGCAAACCGAAGGCGGCACGCGCATGAAGCTGGCGACATTTAAGGCTGACAACCACGAACGGATCGGCGTGGTGAAAGGCGAGGAGATCGTCGATCTCACCGGAGAGGACGTGCCGTCCGGCATGATCGAACTCATTGCCAATTGGCCAAAGCACAAAGACAAAGTCGCGCGCATCGCCGCGAACACCCAGCCGCGCTACAGGGTGGCGGACGTCCATCTGCTGGCGCCCGTGCCGCGTCCACAGAAGATCCTGGCGATCGGCCTCAACTATGCCGACCACATCGCCGAGAGCGGAGCTGCGACGCCGGAGCGGCAGATCTGGTTCTCAAAGCTGCCGAACGCGGTGAACGGACCGTACGATCCGATCCAGATGCCCAAGGCGTCCGCGGCGATCGACTATGAAGCCGAGCTTGTCTTCGTTATCGGCAAGCGCTGCCGCCATGTGTCGAAGGAACAGGCACCAGGCGTGATCTTCGGCTATGCCGCGGGCAACGACATCAGCGTGCGCGACTGGCAGTTCCACACCGCACAATGGCTGGTCGGAAAATCCTTCGACACGCATGCCCCGTTCGGACCCTGGATCGTCACATCCGACGAGATCGGCGATCCGCATGCGCTGGGCATCCGCTGCATCGTGAACGGACAGACGCGGCAGAATTCGAACACCAAGAATCTCGTCTTCAACTGTTTCGACCAGATCGCCTATCTCAGCCAGGCGATGACCTTGGAGCCCGGCGACATCGTCTTCACCGGCACGCCCGGCGGCGTCGGCCAATCGATGAAACCGCCGAACCTGCTCAAGAACGGCGACACGGTGCGCGTCGAGATCGACAAGATCGGCTATCTCAGCGCCAAGATGGTGCCGGAGGATTAGAGTTGTGTTGGTTTGATCTTTCTTGCTCCACTTTCGTCATTGCCCGGCCCACGCTGTTGCTAGGCCTGTCCGGGCAACCCATCTTCCGTTCTTGCAGAAACTAATTGGGTCGCCCGCATGGCTCAAGCGTCAGCGTCGAGCGGGCGATGACGGGTTGGAAAAATCAGTCGAAACAAATAACCGCTCTACGGTGCGCCCGGACCAGTTCGCGGCGCATGCAGGATGGTGCGGAAACCAAGATGGCTGGCGGCCAAGTCGGCCTCCTGTCCCTCGCGCGAGCCCGAGCGGTAGCGCATGCAATAGTTCTGCGCGCAGAGGAACGAACCGCCTTTGATCACATAGCGCTTGCCCTGGCCCAGCATCGGCATCTGATCCGGACCGGGCTCGTCGCCATGATGCGGAAGAAAGACATCGGACGTCAGCTCCCAGACATTGCCGATCATGTCGTACAGGCCATAGGCATTGGCGCGATAGCAACCCGCCGGCGCAAGTCCGCTAAAGCCATCCGCGCCGCTGTTCAGAACCGGGAAAATTCCTTGCCAGGTGTTGGCGTTCTTGGGCTGGTCATGATCCATGCCCGCGTTTGGGTTGCCCCCGCGTGCCGCCCACTCCCACTCCGCCTCGCTCGGCAGCTCGCGGCCCTTCCAACGCGCATAGGCGAGCGCGTCCGCTTCGCTGACTTCGACAACGGGATAATTCTCGCGGCCGACAATCGTACTTTGAGGTCCCGCCGGCCGGCGCCAATTCGCACCAGGCACATAGCGCCACCATTGCGAGATGTCTTCCATGCCGCGGATTTCCTTCGGCGGGAAGAAAACGGCGGCGCCTGGTTTCAGCATGTCGCCGGAAAGTTCGGGATGCACGACGCGATCGATCGGCCGCTCGGCGGTCGTCACATACCGCGTCGCTTTCACGAAAACTGCAAACTCGGCGTTTGTCACCTCGTGCCGGTCCATCCAGAAACCACCAACGCGAACCTTCCGGACTGGCCCTTCTTCCGGATAGACGGTGTCGCCCTGCAAATAGGTGCCTGCTGGAATCCACACCATGTCGCGATGTGACCTGGACGCCGTCACGTCAGGGCAGCGCGAGCTCGACGCGGCGAGAGCTGCAGTCTCGCCGCTACGGTTGAGCCATGCCGCCGCCGCGCACGCGACGACGCCGATTGTCAGCGCAGCGAGCGTCGCGGAGCGATTCATTTTCGCTTGGTCGGACTCTTGATGTTCAAGGCGCCATGGTCCGGTATGCCGAGATAGGACAATGCCATGCGCGACAGCGAGTCGATCACAAATTCCTCGTCCACATAAGGACCGTCATTGAGCATGCGATGAACCAGCGCGCCATCGATGGAGCGCAGTGCGAATACGCAGGCCTCGGAAAGTTTTTCGGCCGTGCCCTCGCCGCGTGCAGCGAGGAACTCGGCAAGGAGTTCGCCTTGCCGCCGGGTTCCGGCGCGCATCTGGGGCCAATAGTCGGCGCCCGCACCGGCCAGCGAACGCTGAAACAAAGCGCGAAAAAATCCATGATTGCGCTTCATGACATGCGCGGTTCCTTCGATGAGTGCGCGCACCATCACCGCGCTTGGCTCGCTCTGCCACTGCGGCAATGTGAAGAAACGTGCGGAGTTCTCCAGATTGCGCTCATTGAAGCGGTGATGCAGCGCCTTGAAGAATGCTTCCTTGTCGCGAAAGCGGCGATAGAAGCTGCCGACCGAACAGCCCGCCGCGGATGCGATGTCCGTCACATGGGCCGCGTCGTAGCCGAGCTTGGCGAACACGCGCTCGCCTGCTTGCAGCAGGCGGTCGCGGGCATCGCGGCTGCGCGCCTGGTTGACTGGCAGGACGCCATCAAGCTGGTCGACGGATTCCAAGATTGAAAAGCTCCACTGTGGCCAGATTTGCTAAACCAAATCGACCTGCTGCGCCAGTGCGGCGGACGCGCGTTACCTCAGACCAGCGTGATTCAATAGCGGGCGGACGGACGCGACACCGGTCCGTCATGGGTGAGCGAAATGTGCGTCAAAGCGTGCTCGTCATGATTCATACGCCAGGACAGGAGTTTCTGGGCGTAATCCAGGACGATTGGCAGGTAGCGCGGATCGCCGGCGCAATTTGTGAATTCGTCGGGATCTTTTTCGAGGTCGAACAGCAGCGGCGGCAGCTTGGTGAAGTGGACGTATTTGTAGCGGTCGTCGCGGATGATGTTCATCGTGCACTGATGCAAGGTAAGCCTCAGGCGACGCTCAGCCGTATCGTCCGCCGGATCGCGAAAGTCGAACTCCCAATGCGCTTCTGTGCGCCAATTGTCGGGCGCGGCGCGCCCTTCAACGAACGGCCGCAGAGACAGTCCGTCGCATTGCAGTGGAATGTCCACGCCGATCGCCTGCAGCATGGTCGGCATGATGTCGACATTTTCGGTGAAGCGCTCCACCGTCTTGCCGCGTCCGGCATCGGCCGCACGGCGCGGATCGCGCACGATCAGCGGAATGCGATAGGAGGCATCGAAGTAGCCGCACTTGCCGAGCAGCCAATGATCGCCCATCTGCTCGCCATGGTCGGAGGTGAAGATGATCATCGTGTCATCCCAACGGCCCGTTTGCTTCAAGAACGCGAAAAGCCGGCCGAGCGCGGCAT
Organism: Pseudomonadota bacterium; assembly: GCA_025360685.1. Taxonomy (GTDB): domain Bacteria; phylum Pseudomonadota; class Alphaproteobacteria; order Micropepsales; family Micropepsaceae; genus Rhizomicrobium. The sequence goes on along the minus strand of JANYBR010000165.1, from coordinate 10,710 downwards.
CGACTTCGCTCATCAGGCCGTAATAGACCGCCTTCATCCGGCGCAGTTTTTTCTCGTCCGCGCTGGCGCGGTATTGGCGCCGCGCGAGCTGGTGCGCGAGCCAGGGATGCTGGGCCGCTTCCTCATCAGGCGTTTTCAAGCGCGAAAATCCTAGCACTGTCGCCGGGTCGTACAGCGCATTGTAGGGCTCGGGCGCAACGAAGGGCGGATGCGGCCGCAGGATAGACAGGTGCGCGATGAATGGTTCCTTCGCATCGCGGATATAATCTATGCAGCGGTCGACCAAAAAGTTCGTGTCGTCCACCTCGGACGGATAGGCGAGCGGTTTGGGAACGGGAGCCCCGTCTTCGTAGTCAGGACCGTCGGCGCGATACGAGTAGGCGCGCGCGATCGGCTCGGGCACCGAATAGCCTTTCGACTTCAGCCAGTCGGTCCAGGGATAAGGCGTCTCGCCCATCAGTACGAGCGGACGAATGCCGGGTAGCGGACCCTCATAGGTGCGAAGCCAGGGATCGTCTTCCTCCAGTTCGCGCGGATCGAGGCTTGTGTCGGTATACCCGAACAGTACCGGGTCATAGCCGGCGGTGGCGGCCTCCTTCGCCCAGTTGGTGTGGCGTGCATCGAGCGGCGTGCCATTGGTGCCGGAGCGATGGTTCTGCAGATACATGCCCGTGTGCAGCGAGGTGCGCGACGGGCCGCACGGCACGGCATTCGCGAAGTGCTTGGCGAACAGAACGCCATCGCGCGCCAGGGCATCAAGGTTCGGGGTGTGGACCACAGGATGTCCGAGCACGGACAGGCATTCGGCGCGCCATTGGTCCGCCGTTATGAAGAGGATGTTGAGAGGCATGAGCCCGAAGTCCGCGAATTCGGTGAAGCTTGCACCCTGAGATACGCGCGCTCAATTGCTGCGCGAGTGCGCGGTAAAGTTACCGGCAGAAATGAAAATCCCCCGGCCCTGCCCGAGGAGGAGCACAGACCGGTGGATTCTGCCACAGTCGAGCTCCTGGGAGAGCGTCATGTGGTGGGTAAGCCAGTCAAATCGCTCAAAGCGAACGAAGGCCGGTCGCGTCGATGATTCATTGAGCAATAAATTAATATCAAGCTGTCGAAAAATTCGCCAATGAAATTCATTGGTTGAAGACGAAAATTTTGGAAGGGTCGCGTCTGAAAACGAAAAGGGCGCCGGTTTCCCGGCACCCGTTTTCTTGTTTCTCAAGACTGGAACTTAGAGCTTGTAGTGCAGCTCTATGGAGGCGGTTGACACCAGAAGCGCAGTGAGAAACTTGGCGGAATTGCTTTTGTCCAACACGAACATACCCCCTACAAAGCATTATAGTTATTCATTGGACAATGAGTCATGCATATCGGCAATTTTATTGTCAAAGACATTTTCATTGGTCATTTAATAAATCTACAAAGGTGTGTCTGGAAGGCCACGGATCTGTCAGCGAGCGTTAACGATCCGCCGGGATCGTCCGGCTTGCGGTCAGAGATAGATTTCCTTCGACCTCGTTTAAGGTTTAGAGGTGTCCCAAATGATGTAAACTTTAGCTGACGGACAGCTCTGTTGCTGTTCCTTTAGGGGGACAAGAGCGTGAGTATGCACGGAACTTCCGCCCCTACCGTGGGCCGCAAAGACAGGGATCGCACGGCCCGTAAGGGCAGGCGGCCGTTCCGAAGGGCGCTTTTGGAGGATAAGGCCTCAAAGCGTGCGCAACGAAGTCTTGCCACCAGCGAGCGAATTCTTGACGCAGCGGAAGAACTCTTTGCCCGGCACGGAATCTATGGCGTCACCATGCGCGAGATCGCGGATCTGGCGAACGTCGATACGGCGTTGTTGCACTATTACTTCGAGTCCAAGCGCGGTGTTTTCGACTCGGTTTTCGCGCGGCGCGCGGATGTTCTCAACGCCGAACGCATGCGGGAGATGGACCGCTACGAAGCCGAAAACAGCGGCCAATACGAGCTGGAACCGATCATCGCGGTGTTCCTGCGGCCGATGTTCAGCCTCAACCGGCAGGGCGGTCAGGGTTGGCGCAATTTCTGCGCCTTCGTCGGAAATCTGACGTCCGCGCCCGAACTGGCGGAGATTTTCTCACAGAAATTCGACCCCATCCTGAAACGGTTCATCGGCTTACTGCGCAAGGCGATGCCGGACGCGGACGAACGGGATCTGTACTGGAGCTATCACATGTTTTCCGGCGCGCTGCTGACGGTGAACATGGCCAATGGCGCCATCGAGCACTTGTCCGGCGGGCTTTGCCACGGCGAGGATTTCGATGAGATCGAGCCACGCCTGGTACGCTACAGTGCCGAAGGGTTCCGGGCCGTCTGTGTGACCCGACCTACCTTGTCCAAGGCAGCAGAATAATCATATAAAACAGCTGGTTGTCGGTCCGATTGACTCTGTCCATTGGGTTTTTGCATACTGGAACAAATAGTGAACATTATATGTCCGACGTCCTCACAAAGCTGGAAGGAGCACACCAACTCCTCGATCCCATCCTGGGTGAAGGCAGGAGCCTGACGCGCTGCGCGCTGGGCCATGCGGATGCCGATGCGGTTCTGCGCGGCGGGCTCGTACGCGGCGCCTTGCATGAGATTTTCGCCGGCGATGCAGGAGCATCGGGCTTTACGGCCTGCGTCTCACAGCGCGTGCGTGGCGCCAAGCGCGTGCTCTGGATCGTTCAGGATTTCTCCGTGCTCGAGCATGGCGCGCTTGCGCCAACCGGCTTTGCGGAACTGGGAATCGATCCGTCGAAGCTTCTTTTGCTGCGTATGGCGGATGCGTCCGACGCGCTGCGCGCCGGGGTCGACGCCCTGTCCTGTACCGGCCTCGCCGCCGTGGTCATGGAAATAACCGGCAATCCGAAAGTTCTCGATCTCGTCGCCAGCCGCAGGCTCACGCTCGCAGCCCAGTACAAAAATGTCACTGCGTTTCTTCTGCGCCAGGGTGCAGCTGTCGAGCCCAGTGCGGCGCAGACGCGCTGGCAGATCCGCAGCAGCCGCTCCGCTGCAACGGACGATTGGGGCATGCCGCGCTTCGACGCAGCGCTTGTTCGCAACCGGCAAGGAGAGACCGGGCACTGGGTGATGGAGTGGAGTTGTGACGATGGAGCTTTCCGCAAGCCCGAGGCGGCGCATCCTGGCGCTGTGGTTCGCGCGCCTGCCGACGGACCGGCTGCAGCGGCGGCGCGTCTCGCCGGATGATCCGCCGCTTGTTCTCTCTATCAAGAGCAACAATGCGCGCATCCTGTATGCGGTGGATCTCAAGGCCGCGCGGCTGAAACTGACGCCGGGCATGTCGCTGGCCAGTGCACGCGCCATGGTGCGCGAACTGGCCGTGGTCGAGGCGGACGAAACCGCCGATACTAAGCTGCTCGCCGGCATCGCCGATTGGTGCGATCGTTTCTCCCCGTTCGTCGCGATCGACGGTATAGATGGATTGCTGCTCGACATAACGGGCGCGACGCATCTGTTCGGCGGCGAAGCGGCGATGTTGCAAACCGTGCGTACCTCCATCGCGCGCCAGGGATTCACGGTGCGTGCCGCGCTTGCCGGAACGGCGGCGGCGGCGCGGGCGCTGGCCCGCTATGCAGATGCAACGATCGCGGCGCCTGGAACGGAAGCGCAGGCGGTGGCGTTTCTTCCCATCGCCGCGCTGGATCTGGATTCAGCGGATACGCATGCGCTGCGCCGTGCGGGCCTGAAAACCATCGCGCAAGTGGCGAGCCGCACGCGCGCCGAACTGACCGCGCGCTTCGGCAAGGAGATGGTATTCAAGCTCGACCGGGCGCTCGGCCAAAGCGAAAAACCGATCTCGCCGCGCCGCATCCTGCCCGACTACATGGCTGAGCATCGTTTCGCCGAGCCGGTGACGGCGGAACATTTCATCGCCGACTCTATCCTATCGCTGGCAGGTTCCCTGTGCACACTTCTGGAAGAGCGCGGCCAGGGCGCGCGCGCCTTGGAGGCAAGCTTCTTTCGCAGCGACGGCGCGGTCAGGCGCATCACCATCGAAACCGCGCGGCCCTTGCGCGAGCCCAAGATCATCGCGCGCCTGTTCCGCGACCGGCTGGATGCGCTGGCCGATCCGATCGATCCGGGATTCGGTTTCGACCTGATCCGGCTCGGCGCTTTGCATGCCGAGCGCCTAGTGCCGGAGAGCATTGGACTCGACGCAAAGCCCGATGAGGAAAAAGAGATCGCCTTCCTGATCGACCGGCTGGCGGCACGCTTCGGTTCGCACCGCATCCTTACCTTCCAGCCACAGGACACCCATATTCCTGAAGCCGCCGGCGTTGCCGTGCCGGCACAGCATGCACCAGCCACAAAACTCAATTGGGAAGCGCGCGTGCCCGGCGAAGCGCCGCGCCGTCCGCTGCGTATGCTCACGAAGCCCGAACTCATCGATGTGATGGCGCAGGTACCGGACGGGCCGCCCTTGCGCTTTCGCTGGCGCCGCGCGCTGCATGCCGTCACGCGCGCCGAAGGGCCCGAACGCATCGCAATGGAATGGTGGCGAAACCAGTCGCCGCAACCCACCCGCGATTATTTCCGCGTCGAGGATGAGGCCGGGCGCCGCTTCTGGCTTTACCGCGACGGCCTTTACGGCCGCGAGCAATTCGCGCCGCGCTGGTATGTGCACGGGCTGTTTGCGTGACTCCCGCCTATGCCGAGATTGCGGTGACGTCGAACTTCTCGTTCCTGCGCGGGGCGTCGCGACCGGAGGAGCTGGCGAAGCAAGCCTGCGTGCATGGCTATGCCGCCATCGGCATTGCCGATCGCAACACCCTGGCTGGCGTGGTGCGGGCCTATGCCGGCTTCGACGATCCGGAATTGCCGGAGAAAAAACCGAAGTTCCTGGTGGGCGCGCGGCTGGTCTTTGCTGATGGTACGCCAGATGTCCTTGTCTATCCCGTCGACCGCATCGCGTATGGAAATCTCTGCCGCCTGCTGACGGTGGGAAAGCTGCGCACCAAGAAGGGTAAATGCATACTCTTTCTCAGCGATCTCCTCGACTGGCAGGGCGGATTGCTTCTTGCCGTGATGCCGCCGGAGCGCGGTACGCTCACAAAGGTTCGCGAGACTCTGGAAACATTGCGCGAAGCCGCGCCGGACCGCGTCTGGCTCGCGGCTCCCATGCTGCATCGTGGCGACGACCGGCAGCGTCTGAAGCGGTTGAAGGCGCTGGCAAAGGAGATACGCGTGCCACTGCTCGCCATCAATGACGCGCTCTATCATGTGCCCGAACGACGCGAACTACAGGATGTCGTCACCTGCATCCGCGAGCATCTGACCATCGACAAGGCCGGCAAGCTGCTGGAAGCCAATGCCGAACGTCACCTGAAAGCGCCCGAGGAAATGGCACGGTTGTTCCGCGATGCGCCCGGTGCGATCGCAGAAACCGTGCGCTTTGCGGATCGCATCACCTTCTCGCTGGCGCAGCTCAAATACAATTATCCCGAAGAACCGGTGCCGAAAGGACGGACGCCGGATGAATATCTGCACGAGTTGACTTGGGCGGGCGCCAACAAGCGCTATCCGGACGGGATTCCGCCGGCGGTACGCGCGACGCTGGAAAAGGAATTGGCGCTGATCGCAAAGCTCGACTACGCGCCCTATTTCCTCACCGTGCGCGACATTGTCGGCTTCGCGCGGGCGCGCAACATTCTCTGCCAGGGCCGCGGTTCAGCCGCCAACTCCGCCGTCTGCTATGTGCTGGACATCACTGCCGTCGATCCGTCGCAGAACGATCTTCTGTTCGAACGCTTCATCTCGCAGGAGCGCAAGGAGCCACCCGACATAGATGTCGATTTCGAGCATGAGCGGCGTGAGGAAGTCATCCAGGATGTCTACAAGCGTTACGGCCACGACAAGGCGGCGCTGACCGCCACCGTCATCTGCTATCGCCCGCGTAGCGCCATCCGCGAAGTCGGCAAGGTGTTCGGCCTGAGCGAAGACATCACCGCCGCCATGGCGAGCAGCGTGTGGGGCAGCTGGGGCAGTGCGCTGAAGGAAAAGCAGGTGCGCCAGGGCATGCTTGATCCGCAGAACGCGACGATCGTGCAGGCCGTGAGCTTCGCCAATCAGATCATGGGATTTCCGCGCCACCTGTCCCAGCATGTCGGCGGCTTCGTGCTGACCCGTGACCGGCTCGACACCATCGTGCCGATCGGCCCCGCCGCGATGGACGACCGCTATTTCATCGAGTGGGACAAGGACGATATCGACCGGCTCGGCATGATGAAGGTCGATGTGCTCGCATTGGGCATGCTGACCTGCATTCGCAAGGCGTTCGACCTGATCCGCCTGCACGAAGGCAAAGACTTCAATCTCGTCAACGTGCCACGCGAGGATCCGGCCGTCTATGACATGCTGTGCAAGGCCGATGCAATCGGCGTGTTCCAGGTCGAAAGCCGCGCGCAGATGAATATGCTGCCGCGGCTGAGGCCGCGCTGTTTCTATGATCTGGTCATCGAGGTGGCCATTGTCCGCCCCGGACCGATCCAGGGCGACATGGTGCATCCTTACCTGCGGCGGCGCAGCGGCAAGGAGTTGGTCGAGTATCCCGCGCCTTCGTCCGAGCACGGCCCGCCCGATGAACTCTATAAAGTGCTGAACAAGACCAAGGGTGTGCCTCTGTTCCAGGAACAGGCGATGAAGCTTGCCATCGTGGCCGCGAAGTTCACGCCGGAGGAAGCCAACGGCCTGCGCCGCGCCATGGCGACGTTCCGTAACCTCGGCACCATCGACACATTCCGTGAGAAGATGGTCGGCGGCATGATGCGCCGCGGTTATGCCCAGGATTTTTCCGAGCGCTGCTTCAAGCAGATCGAAGGTTTCGGCAGTTATGGCTTTCCCGAAAGTCATGCGGCGAGCTTCGCGCTGCTCGTCTACATCTCGGCCTGGATCAAGTGCCATCATCCGGCAGCGTTTGGCTGTGCGCTGCTCAATGCGCAGCCCATGGGCTTTTATGCACCTGCCGAGATCGTGCGCGATGCGCGCGAGCATGGGGTGGAGGTTCTGGCGCCAGACGCCAATTTCAGCGACTGGGACAACACCTTGGAACAAACACTCGCAATGCGGCTGGGCTTTCGCCAGATCGATGGTTTCCACGAAGACTGGGCGCGCTGCATCATGGAGAACCGCGGCTACGGCTATACCACCTTCGCTGAATTCATCCGCCGCAGCGAGCTGCCGAAGAAAGCGCTGATGGTACTGGCCGAGGCCGACGGCTTGCGTTCCTTCGGGCTAGACCGGCGCGAAGCGCTGTGGGCGGTGCGCCGTCTGCCCGACCAGAACACATTGCCGCTGTTCGAGGCACAGCGCCTGAAGGAGCTGCCCACCGAACACATCTCGCCCTTGCCGGAGATGCCGCTGAGCGAGCATGTGCTGGCAGACTACCAAACGCTACGCCTGTCGCTCAAAGGCTATCCGATGCAGTTCCTGCGTGAACTGTTCGCGGCCGAAAAGGTGAAAAGCTGCGCCGAGCTGGAAGCGACGGACGACGGCAAGCGCGCGCGTTGCGCCGGCGTCATCTTGGTGCGTCAGATGCCCGGCGATGCCGGTGTGGTGTTCATCACCCTGAGCGACGAGACCGGCATCACCAACGTGGTCGTCTGGCCAGCTCTGGTCGAGAAATTCCGCCGCGAGATCATGGGCGCGCGGCTTTTGCTGGTAGAAGGCAAGGTACAGAAGAGCGAAGGCGTGGTGGATCTGGTGGCCGAACGCGTGTTCGACCGCACCCACGAACTGGATCGATTGTCGGAAGACACGCTGCGCCCGTTCCAGGGCCGCCTGGAAGACTTGGCCTATCAACGGCCGGATTCCCGCAGCCCACGCCATCCGCGCCAGGTTCGCATCCTGCCCAAATCGCGGGATTTTCATTAGAGCGCTGCAGGGCTATACGCTCCGGCACTGGGGAAGAGCGTAATTCCGTCATGACCAGCATTCGCGACTTGAGCTGGCCGTTTCTAGCCTCGATTGCCGCCTGCGTGATCTTGGCCGCGCCTCTGTGGTGCGTCGCCTCGCCAGCAATGCCGGACTATCCGGCGCATCTGGCGAGCTTCTATCTGATCAACGGCGGCGCGTCGCACTTCTATCGTGTGCAATGGGCGTTCTTGCCGAACCTGTCGGCGGAGACGATTGTGCCTGTGCTTTCGCACTTCATGCCGCTGCAAGTCGCGGTCAAGGCTTTTCTGTCCTTGACAATCTCGCTCTGGGTACTGGGGCCGGCGGCAATCCAGCGCGCGCTATCCGGCCGCGTAGGGTTGGGCGCGCTGCTCGCCGTCCCGTTCACCTACAATGCGCCCTTCCTTTGGGGATTTTTCAACTACACATTCGCCGCGGGCATGAGCTTTCTGGTTTTCGCTGCGTGGATCGCGACGGACGGCAAGCGCCATTTTCTTCATCTGGCAGGCTTCGCGCTGGCTTTCACTTCGGTCTACTTCTCGCACCTGTTTGCGCTGGCGACCCTGCTGCTGATGATCCTGTGCTTTGAATTGCACGAGGTGTGGCGCCGGCAGAGTTTTTCGGCACGCGATGCGGCAATGCGACTTGCAATCTTCGCCCTGCTCTGCATGCCGGCTGCACTATTCTTTTTGTTCCTGAAGCCGGCCGGTGACGGGCTGAATGTGAAATTCGATCTTCTGGACACGCTGGTGGAACGCTTCGAAGCGGCCATCCAGTACCAGTTCGACCAGCCGGCCTATGCCCTGACGGGCGCTCTGGTGGTTCTCTTCGCGGTCGGCGTGCTCACGAAGCGTCTGACGATTTCGCGTCGCATGTGGCTGGTGCTGCCGGTGCTTGGCCTGTGCACGGTGTTCATGCCGGAATGGGCGCTGGGCGGCTGGGGCGTGCATTTGCGCCTTCCGGCCGTTCTGGGCGCAATGGCGTTCGCATCATCCGATTTGCAGTTGCCGCAACGCTGGCTGCAGGCAGCGGTTGCCGCGCTCGTCGCGCTGTTCGCGTTCCAAGCAGCCACATTGGCGAGCGAGTGGCGCCGGATCGACACTCGCTACAGCGAGTTCCACCAAGCTGAAGACACAATCAAGCCGGAGGCGCGACTGCTGACGGTTCTGGACGGTGACTCGCTCGGTTGGTCTTCCGACCAGCCCTACTGGCACATGGCAGAATTCGCCGTCATCGGCCGCGATGTCTTCACGCCCTTGTTGTTCGCGACCAAAGGGCAGCACGTGATCCAAGTCCTGCCTCCGATGGATCGTTACGCGGCCGCGACGGCGCAACAGGGCTCGCCACCCGACATAGACGAGTTGAACGATTTGGCGGCCGGGAACATCGCGGCGGACGAGGATATTCGGGACGTGTTGCCATACCTGCAATTCTTCCAATGCCACTTCGATCAGGCGGTCGTGATCCATGGCGACGGACCGCTATCGCGTGTGCCGCCTATGCTTCGCTTGCGCCACGCCGGCAGTTTCTACGCCATCTATGACATCATACCCGATAAACGATGCTCACCGCGATGACCGCGCGCACGGAGCGTCTCGCCCTTCTTCTGGTCGTTGCGGCGCTCGCTGCCGGATGCCTGCTGGGCATCGTGCATCTGCTCTGCGTGATTGGTCTGCGGGTGCCATTCGATCCGAACGAAGGCTGGAACGCTTATTTCGCACAAATGGCGATGACGCGGGGCACGCCCTATCCGGCCGAAGGAGGCCTTTTGGTCAACAACTATCCGCCTCTCTCCTTCTACCTGGTCGGCGAATGGGGAAAGCTGGTGGGTGACGACGTCATCGCCGGACGCACCGTGTCGCTTCTGGCCATGATCGTCGTCGCGCTGGGAATTGGCGACGCGGCGCGGCGCATGGGCTGTAACAAAATGCAGTCTGCCTTCGCCGGGCTGTTGTTCGTCGCAAGTATCTTTCTGACCAGCGACTATGCAGGCATGAACGACCCGCAATTGCTGGGTCACGCCATCGCAGTCTGGGGATTGGTCGTCGTCTTGCGCGCGCCGCGAACCCCGCGCGCCCTGGTTCTGGCGGCGCTGATTTTCACTTTGGCATTTTTCGTCAAGCACAACCTTATCCTCCTGCCGGTTTCGCTGAGTGCTTGGCTGCTTCTGATCGATCGCCGTCACGCGACAACCTTCATCGCGAGTGGAGCAATTTTTCTGCTGATCGGAGCGGGTGTGTTCCGCGAAATCTTCGGGACGAGTTTCTTCCATCAGATTGCTTCGGCGCGCACCTATGACTTGCACAACATCCGGGCGGTCGCACAGACCTGGATCATCTGGGCGATCGTTCCGATTGGTGCCGCACTTCTGCTTTTGACCATCGCGCGGCGCGACAAGCTCGCCGTTCTGGCCATGATCTATGCCAGTGTCTCAGTGCTTGGAGGGCTGCTGTTTCTTTGCGGTTCGGGAGTTGACGCCAATGCCCTGTTCGACGCCAGTATTGCCCTTTCCATTTGCTCAGCCCTTCTTCTCGATCGTCTTGAAAACAATCTCTGGTCAGCTGGTGCGGCAGCCGCCTGTGTGCTTCCTCTCCTATTGTTGCTGCGCACGGTCGAAGGCGATTGGACAAGCAGCGGCTATTGGCTGCGCCCGATGGCCGAAAACAGAATTGCTGTGGCCGGCGAAATTTCTCTTCTCAAGCGCAGCCGCGAGCCCGCGCTGTGTGAAATGCTTGCGCTCTGCTATTGGGCAGGCAAGTCGCCGCAGGTCGATGTGTTCAACACTGACCAACG
>JANYBR010000351.1 GCA_025360685.1 Pseudomonadota bacterium | reverse complement strand
GCCTAAATTTTCAATGCTCTATGTGAGTACAGACCCTAGTCCGGCACCAGGAAGCAGGCCAGGCCCTTGGATTTCAGATCCGCGCAGAATTCCGTGGCGGCATCCGTGTTGGGTTGCCTGATCCGAAGGCGGAAATAGTGTCCTTTCCCCGGCAAATCGTCCGACAAGATGACGGGCGTCAGCCCGCCCAGCAGACCTCCGGCACGTCGCAAAGCCTCTGACCATGCGGCCTTCGCCTGGTCCTCGCGGCGCCACGCACCGAGTTGTATCGAACGGACTCGTGCCGGAGACTCGTTAATCGCTGGCTTCAGAACCGGCGGCGGCGTCGCCGGTGGCGCGGCGGTACGCGCTGGACGGGCGGGCTCACCCAGCAATATGGGAGTGGCGGAGTTCACCGTCACCGTTTCGGCGAGAGCGGCGTTCGACAATCCCAACAACGCCATTCCAACCAAATAGCCGAATGTTCGGCTTTGTCGCATCATCATCTCAATACCGGTCGGGATCGACTAAAGACGATGATAGTGCCTGAACCAACCGACGAAGCGGGAAATCCCCTCACCCAGCGAAACTTTCGGTGCAAAACCGAAATCGCGTGCGGCGCGCGAGATGTCGGCAAAAGTCTCGCGGACGTCGCCCGGCGGTCCGTCCTTGAATTCAAGCTGCGCCTTGAGGTTGGTCGTCCGCTCGATATGACCAATGAGATCAAGGACGCTTTCAGGATGCGAATTGCCCAGATTGTAGATCCGATGCGGAGCTTCTTGGCCGGACTTGACGAAAGGCGATTCGACAATCCGCACGATCGCGGCGACGATATCGTCCACATAAGTAAAGTCTCGCTTGAGTTTTCCTGCTCCAAACACCGGAATAGCTTGGCCGCGCAGGATTGAATCGGTGAACGACCAATAGGCCATGTCAGGCCGCCCCCAAGGACCGTAGACCGTGAAGAAGCGCAGTCCGGTTTGCTTCAGGCCGTAGAGATCCGCATAGGAATAGGAGAGCAGCTCACAAGAGCGTTTGGTCGCTCCATAGAACGATACGGGCCTGTCCGCTCGCGCGTCCTCCGAGAAAGGCGGTTTGGTGTCGTTGCCATAGACCGAACTCGACGAGGCGTAGACGAGATGCGTCAGCCCTTCGTGATGGCGGGCGAATTCGAGAATGTTGGCATGTCCGACCAGGTTCGCATGGGTATACGCGCCAGGGTTGGTGACCGCATAGCGAACGCCCGCCTGAGCGGCTAGATGAAGAATAACGTCGAAGCGCTCATTGCCCGCAGCGGCGGCAAGCGCTCCGTCCTGTGCAATGTCGGTTTTGACAAAGCGAAAGCCGGTGCGGGTTCCGATTTGCGACAGCCGGCCCTGCTTCAGGGCCGGGTCATAATATGCATTGACCTCGTCTACCGCGGTCACCGAATGACCGGCGGCCAGCAGTACGGACGTCGCATGAAAGCCGATGAAGCCTGCGCCTCCGGTAACTAGTATATGCATGCTACAATCCCAGACCCGCCCCGAATGTGGACGGTCTCTACTATGTATGCCAATAAGTTACGCGCTTAAACCCGGTGTCCAATGGCCTCGCCCAAGCCCGTCCGCAAAGCCGTTTTTCCCGTCGCCGGCATGGGAACGCGATTCCTTCCCGCGACCAAGGCGGTGCCCAAGGAAATGTTGCCGGTTGTCGACAAGCCCGTGGTGCAATACGCCGTCGAGGAGGCGAAAGAAGCCGGAATCGAGCAGTTCATCTTCGTCACCGGGCGAGGCAAACACATCATCGAGGATCATTTCGACCATGCCTATGAACTTGAATCACTGCTTTCGGCGCAGGAGAAGAACCGCGAACTCGACAGCCTGCTGGAAGGACTTCCGGTAAGCGGATCGGTCTCTTTCACCCGGCAGCAAAAGCCGCTCGGCCTGGGCCATGCCGTATGGTGCGCGCGACATCTGGTCGGAGACGAGCCGTTCGCCGTTCTCCTGCCCGACGATCTTCTCATCGGCGTACCAGGCGCCCTCGCCCAGATGATCGAGGCCTATCACAAGGTGGGTGGCGGCGTGATCATCGCCGCAGAAGAAAAATCACAGGAAGAAACCCGGCGCTACGGTGTCGTGGCGCCCGGCAAGACGTCCGGCAACATCACCGAAGTAAAGGGCGTCGTCGAGAAGCCAGAGCCGAAAGACGCGCCCTCGCGACTGTGCGTTATCGGCCGTTACATCCTGCAGCCCGAAATATTCGGCGAGCTCGATCGCCTGGAAAAAGGTGCGGGCGGGGAGATTCAGCTCACAGACTCGATGGCCAAGCTGATAGGACGCATGCCGTTTCACGCGGTGAAGACAAGCTGCGAACGCTATGACTGCGGCGACAAGGTTGGTTTTTTGCAGGCAAATATCGCGGTGGGACTGAAACGTCCGGACATCGCGCCGGCGTTGAAGGCAATTCTCAAAGGCATCGAGTATTAGAGAGATATTAGCCGTCTGAGTGTTTACGCGCTCGTTTATTTCTCTTACTATTTAATCAATTGGATAGCCGTTGTTATTTACATAGTACTCAATAAACAGTGAAGGCAAACAAGGCTTCGAACTCATTGAATTATTGGACCATTACTCTCTAGAGTGCCTCTCCAACAGCACCAAGAGTCACGTGGTTGGCCATTCCCCAACATTCCTGGACGTTCATTTTGGCCAATCCTGTCAAGCTTTTCTTGCACTTCACCATTCCGCGCGGTAGCCTGAAATTCCTGGCGTGCTGTTGCAAATCTGTTGCACCGCTGACGCTGGAGAAAATTTCACGCCACAGTCGAGTTGAAGTAATGAGAGGCAAAATTTCAAGTAAATCGGTGAGCGCCCTGCCCGTCGGCGGAATCCTCTTCGACAACGAATTGCGCGGCTTCTGCGCCCGCAGGTTGCCCAGTGGCCGCGTCTCCTACGGGCTCAAATATGTCGATGCGGAGTCTGGCCGTCAGCGCTGGCTTGGGCTCGGGCTGGATGGCGCATGGATGCGCGCCGACACGGCACGCCAGAAGGCAATGGTCGAACGCGGACGCATCGCGGACGGCAAGGACCCACAGGCCGAACGCGAAGCCAGGCGGCGCGGCAGGAACGAGATCACGATCCTCGACACGCTCTTGGACGAATATCTCATCCACCACGTACAACTCCGTAAGCTGCGAACCGAAAAGCACGTCCGCCGCGCCTTCGAAAAATATGTGAGGCCGGAACTGGGAAGGATGTCGGTTTTCAAACTGAGACGCGGCCACATTGTAGCCCTGCTAGACAAGGTAGCCGCAGAAAATGGTCCCGTAACTGCAGATCGCGTGCTGGCCTACGTGCGCAGCGCACTCAATTGGTATGCCAAGCGCGACGAGAATTTCTCCACACCGCTTGTCCGTGGCATGGCACGGACCAACCGACGAAGCCGGGCTCGCGACCGCATTCTGACCGACGACAAAATTCGCGCGTTGTGGCGTGCAACGGAGGCCCAGCCGCCTGGACGGTTCGCCACCTTGGTGCGACTGTTACTTCTCTCAGGCCAGCGTCGCAATGAAGTTGCCGGGATGCGCTGGGCTGAGTTCGACGATGACGTTTGGACAGTGCCTGCCGAACGCGCCAAGAACGGGAAGCCCAATGATGTGCCGCTCGCCGCCTTCGCGTTCGATCAACTGCACGCTCTCACTCGGATGGGCGACTGCGTCTTCGGGCTGACGGGCGAGAAACCGCCGAGTGAGAGCGTGCAGTTGATCGAACGCGAAGGCGGCGAGCGGCACATCATTGGGCTTCCCGTTCTTGGCGCGTTCGGCAGGCACTGTCCAAACGTCATCGTC
>JANYBR010000322.1 GCA_025360685.1 Pseudomonadota bacterium | reverse complement strand
CACGATGCCGCCTTTCCTGCATACCAGCAGTTCCTTCACCTTGGCGAAGCCGGCCTTGCGGCCTCCATCTACTTCGTCGTGGTCAGCCGCAACCTCGCGCCCGAAGCCGAGCGGCGGAACTGGGGCGCGGTCAAGGCGCTGGAAGTGTTCGAAAGCCGTCTGGGGTTGGTGTCGCGGCAGCTTGCGCGCTCGCCGTATCTTGCGGGCGACAGCTTCACGGCGGCCGACATTTCAGTGACCTATGCCCTGGAGCTGGCCCAAAGAAGCGGGGGCTTCATCCTTGGCACGGCGGAGAAGGCCTATGTGGCTCGCACCAGCGGGCGCGAACGCTACAAGCGTGCCATGGAAACATGCCAGGCTACGAAGGCCTGGGCCGCCATGGCGCCCCGGCAATGACCGCCCGACGCGCAAGGCGGATCTAAAGACCAAGCTCCTTCAAAATCGCCGCGCGATGTTCGTCGAGCTCGGGCGCCGCAGGGCGCGTATTTGGATCTTCATATTCCGACAGCTTCACCGGATTACCCTGCATGCGGATGGGGCCGAGATCGGGATCAAGTGAGGTCACGATCATGTTGCGATGCAGGACCTGCGGGTCTTCCATCACCTGCGCGACATTGTTGAGCGGTCCGCTTGGCACGCCGGCCGCGTCGAGCAGTGCCAGCCATTCCTTCGACGGCTTGGCAGAAAGCGCGATTTCGATCTCCTCGTGCAACGGTTCATGGTTCTGCACGCGCTTGGGATTGGAAGTGAAACGCGCATCGGTGACAAGATCGTCGCGGCCGAGGACCTTGGCGGTGCGCGCGAACAGATCGTTGTTTCCTGCCGCGATGGCGATGTGGCCGTCCCTGGTGGCGAATGCCGCGAACGGCGCGATCGAGGGATGGCGCGAGCCGAGGCGGCCGGGCACTTCTCCGCTCGCGACATAGCGCGCGATCGCGTTCTCCAGCAATGCCACCTGGGAATCGAGCATCGAGATGTCGACCTTCTGGCCGCGGCCGGTGCTCTTGCGCGCATAGAGCGCGGCGACGATGCCGATGACGCCGAACAGCCCGGCACTGAGATCGCCCGTGGACGTGCCGACCCGCGTCGGTGGCGAATCCGGATGGCCGGTGAGGCTCATCACGCCACCCATCGCCTGCACCACCATGTCGTAGGCCGGCCGCTTGGCATATGGCCCGGAGTGGCCGAAGCCCGACACGCCGCAATAGATCAGCTTCGGATATTTGTCCTTGAGCGCTTCGTAGCCGAAGCCGAGTTTTTCCATCGTGCCGCCGCGATAATTTTCGATCAGCACATCGGCGCGCGCCAGAAGCGCCTCGAAAATCCCGCGATCGCCTTCTGCCTTCAGATCGAGGGCGATCGACTCCTTGCCCCGGTTGACGCTCATGAAATAGCCGGACTTGGTCTTGCCCGCCGGCGTCTTCACGAACGGTCCGACATGGCGGCTGTCGTCGCCGGTGCGCGGCGGCTCGACCTTGATGATGCGCGCGCCCAGCTCGTTCAGCATCAAGGTGGCGTAGGGTCCGGCAAGCACGCGCGTCAGATCGACGACCAGAATGCCGGAAAGCGGACCTCGAGCGCGGTCGGTCAAATTCAACTCCAAAATGTCATCCCCGGCGAGCATCGCGTCCGCGATGCGAGGGAAGGGGACCCAGGATTTGAAGCACCTGAGCGGCTGACAAGCCTGGGTCCCCTTCCCTTCGTGATGCTATCGCATCGCTCAGCCGGGGATGACATTTTTATTTGGTTTCGTCGAACCGATGCGCATCAACCGCCTTCTCGTCCTTTTCCTTCCTCGCTCGGGCCAGCTCGCGAACCGGCTTTGCGACTCCGTGTTTGGTTCGGTTCGCACTCGCTTTCGCAGCCTTGGCGTCGCGCGTCTTGCCTTTGCGGGCGCGGCGCAGATTGATGAGCTCTGCCATTGGCCTTGGGTCCGATAGTCTTTGCTTTCGTAGCATGGCGAGGTGAAAATCGCGCGACTTTTCAGCGCGATTCCATGACCCCGTTCGAACTCGTCGCCGCCCTCATGACTGTGGTCGCGCTGGCCGGCTGGCTCAACGTCAAGACCCTGCACCTGCCGCATGGCGTGGCGATGCTGATCGCCGGTCTTGCCGGCGCGGGCGCGCTGTTTGCCTTGCAGCGGCTGTTCCCGCAATTCGAAGGCTGGCGCGAGCTTTCGGACTACATCAACCGGATCGACTTCGTTACCACCGTCACCGGCTACATGCTCGCGTTCCTGCTGTTCGCCGGCGCGATGCAAGTCGATCTCGGCGAAATGCGCCGGCGCTGGTTTTCGGTGAGCGCGCTGGCCACGCTTGGCGTCGCCGGTTCCATCCTGATCGTGGGCACCGGCCTGTGGCTTATCGCGGGCTGGCTCGGAGTACCGCTGCCGCTATCCTGGGCGCTGGTGTTCGGCGCGCTGATCAGCCCGACCGATCCGGTGGCGGTGCTGGCCACAGTGCGGTTGGTCAAGCTGTCGAAGACCTTGCAGGTCATCCTTCAGGGCGAAGCGCTGTTCAACGATGGCGTCGGAATCGTTGCCTTCATGGCGCTGCTGGCGCTGGCGACCGGCGCCGGCGAAGTCAGTCCCACCCGCGCCGTGGCCGATGTGCTGGTGCAGGCGTTGGGCGGACTCGTCTTCGGCATGGCGGCAAGCTGGCTCGTGATCCGGCTGATGGGCACGCTCGATGATTTCGCCGTCGAGGTCAGCATGTCGATCGCGCTCGCCATGGGCACCTATGCGGCGGCGCAGGCGCTGCATCTGAGCGGCGCGATCGCCGTGGTGGGCGCCGGCATGCTGTTCGGCGGAACCCGCGCCAAGGCCGCGATGCAGGGCCGGACCGAAGCATATCTGATGGGCTTTTGGATCCTGGTCGACGAAATTCTCAACGCGCTGCTGTTCCTGTTGCTCGGCGTCGAGCTGATTGCCGTGCCGTTCTACGCGCACCAGATCGGCTTGCTGCTCGCGGCGATTCCACTGGTGCTCATCGCGCGCTTTGCCGTCGTGCTGCCATGGGGCGCCTATTACCGCGTGCGCCACAGCGAGAAGCGCCCGACCTTGATCCTTGGCTGGGGCGGTCTGCACGGTGCTTTGTCTTTGGCGCTGGCGCTCACCATCCCGCAAGGGCCGGAACGCGCACTGATCCTGTCGATCACCTACGCGGTGGTCGCCTTCTCGATCACGGTGCAGGGCCTGACGTTCACGCCGCTGGTGAAATGGGTACAGCGATCGCGATGACTCGGTTGGGTTTTGAATTTGTCCGAGCTCGTCTCACAACCAAACCGAAGCCATACTAGCCATCGTCCCTGGCGACAGCGCGGATGTAGGCCGGCCGCGAAGTCAGCCGCGCGACATAGTCGTTATAATGCTTGCGGTCCGGGAACAGCGAGCCCTTGAAGAACTGGACGCCCGAGCCGATGAGAATATCGGCGGCGGTGAAGGAGTCTCCGACGATGTAGGGCGTCTTCTCGAGTTGCTTGGAGATGACCGTCTCGATGTCCTCGAACTTGCCGAAGCCGGTCGGCTTGTCCTTGTCCCAGCCCTGGAAGCGTGCCGTCGCCGCCGGCTCGAGCGCCCCCGCATAGAAGAACAGCCAGCGCACATATTCCGCGCGGTCGTTGTGACCCGGCAGCGGGCCAAGCTCCTTCCTGGGATGAGAGTCGGTGAGATACAGACAGATCGCGCCGGACTCATAGACGATTTCGTCGAAGATCTTGATCGCCGGTACTTTGCGCAGCGGATGAATCTGCAGATAGCTGTCCGGTGCGGGTGCGCCGGTGTTGTCGCCGCGTACAATCGGCACGATTTCGATCCGGTAGTCGGCGCCGAGCTCCTCCAGCAACCAAATCATGCGTGAGGAACGCGAACGCGGTGCGTGATAGAGCGTGATCATCGGTGCTGCCTCTTGTTTGTCCTCGTCAGAGTGATTGCAAATTTGCGACAACCGCGTGACGGCCGTCAGTCTCCGTCTTTCGCCATGGCGCGGCGGTAGGCCGGACGTTCGATTACGCGTTTGACATAGGCTTCCAGCATTGGCGTTTTCGGCAAGGTGGGGCCGCCCATGAACATCGCAAAGGTGGTTCCGATCAGAATGTCGGCAGCGCTGAATGTGTCGCCCAGCACATAAGGCTGCTTCTCGAGCGTCTTGAAAGTGAATGCCATGGCGTCGTCCGCCGGCGGCCAGCCGGGAAAGCCACCCGGCAGATCGATCTTCAGGAACCGCATGGTCCAGGCCGGTTCCAGCACACCGCAATAATACGCCAACCAGCTGAGATAGGGTCCGCGCTTGGCGTCGCCGACGAGCGGACCGAGTCCGTTCTTGGGAAATTTGTCCGTGAGATAAAGCGCTATGGCAGACGATTCGAAGACCGGCACTCCATCATCGCAAATGGCCGGCACCTTGCCATGCGGATGCGGGTTGGCCGGATCGACCGCACCGCTGCCGTCGCCACGGCGCACCGTCACGGTCTTGATCTGGTAGGGCGCCTGCAATTCCTCAAGCAGGAAAATGAATCGCGACGAGCGTGTCTTGGGATGGTGGTAGAGCGTGATCACGATGAAGCCTCCATGGCCGCGGTCTTGTACTGTCAGCCTGCTGCCAGCGCGTTGTCAGCATGCTGACAGCACAGTCGGCGCGAAGGCTAGGAGAGGTCCGGGGCCGCGGCAAGCAAGGCGTGCACGCGCAGCGCACTCGCCAGCGGGCGCTCGCCGCGCGAAGCATCGATGCGGCCGACAAAGGCGGAGAGACTGAGGCTTTCGCGCGCCGCATCCCGCTCGAGCACAGCCCAGAATTCCGGCTCCAGCGCGACGCTGGTACGATGTCCGGAGAGGGAAAAGGAACGCTTGCGAAGTTTCATGCCATGGAGGCTAGCGCAGTTTTTCGTTCACCGCGCGGCGCAGAAACCGGTTGCGCAGAAAAAGCAACGGCCGTCCGTCAATTGCCGCAAGACCGGTGCCGATCGTCAGCAACCCGGCGATCGCCGCCCAACCGACGCGCTCAGAAAGAAGTCCTGCTCCGAGGAGCACGGCACTGACCGGTGAGAGGACGGTCACGAGCAGCAGATTCGTGGCGCCCGCCGTCGCCAACAGGCGAAAATAGATGCCGTAGGCCAGGGTGGTGCAGAGCAGGGCCAGGCCGACCAATGCAGCGATCGTTGTCAGGTGCGGCGTCGGCAGTGTCCAGGGCTGGTCGAACCAGGCCGCGAACGGCAACAAGATGATCGCGCTGGCCGTGACCTGTCCGGCCGCAACGGTCATCGGCGGCAGAGCTCGGAAGCGGCGGCCGTAGATGCCGGCAAAGGCGTAGAGCAGCGCTGCGGCAAGGCTGGCAGCGACAGCGATCGTGTTGCCGCGTGCACTGGCGAGTTGCGGCGCCATCAGGATTGCGACGCCGCAAAAGCCGAGGACGACGCCGAGGAATTTTGCCGGTGTCAGCTTCTCGTCATCGGTCAGTGCATGCGCCACGATCACCGTAAAGATCGGCGTGGTCGCATTCAGAATGGAGGCGACACCGCTCGAAATGCGCGTCTCGGCGAACACGATGAGTGAAAATGGCAGAACATTGTTGAGCAGCGCCATGACCGCGAATTGGCGCCACGGCAGTGCTGCAAGCGGAACATGATCTCGGCCGGTCAGCGCGGCGAACTGCATGACCACCGCCGCAATGCCGACGCGACCCATGACGATCGTCAGCACCGGCAGTTCGCCGTTCAGCACCTTGAAAAAAAAGAACGAGCCACCCCATACGATGGCCAAAGTGACGAGGAGGCTCCACTCGGCCGCTGTCATCGGCCGTCCGATCGTCGTCATGGATGCTCCGGCTCATTCCGCCAGGCAAGCTAGCGATGCGGGAGACTGCGAAGCATTCCAATTCTTGCGCAATTCTACTTCGGGCCGATCATGTCCTCGGGCCGCACGATCGCGTCGAACTCGGCGGCCGTCACGAGCCCGGATTTGACCGCTTCTTCCTTCAAGGTCGTGCCGTTCTTGTGCGCGGTCTTGGCGATCTTGGCGGCCGCGTCATAGCCGATTTTCGGCGCCAGGGCCGTGACCAGCATCAGCGACCGCTCGAGCCCCGCCTTGATATTGTCGCGCCGCGCTTCGATGCCGCTCACGCAGTGATCGGTGAAACTCACCGCGGCGTCCGCCATCAAGCGAACCGATTGCAGGAAATTGTACGCCATCAGGGGATTGTAGACGTTGAGCTCGAAATGCCCTTGGCTGCCGGCGACGGTCAGGGTCGTCTGATTGCCGAAGATCTGGATGCAGACCTGTGTCAGCGCCTCGCACTGTGTCGGGTTCACCTTGCCCGGCATGATCGAAGAGCCCGGCTCGTTCTCCGGCAGCGACAGTTCGCCTAATCCGCTGCGCGGGCCGCTACCCAGCAGGCGGATGTCGTTGGCGATCTTGAACAGCGAGGCTGCGACCGTGTTGATGGCGCCATGCGCAAAAACCATCGCGTCGTGCGCCGCCAGCGCCTCGAACTTGTTGGGCGCCGACGTAAAGGCG
>JANYBR010000270.1 GCA_025360685.1 Pseudomonadota bacterium | reverse complement strand
CCGCGCGCCGCTCGAACCGGCCGCGGGGCACAGCTATCTCGACTTCCAACTGAGCATGGCCGTGGATTTTTTGCGCAAGACGATGGCCGTCAGCGGCACCCCGCCGCAGCATGCCTAGTTGCGCCGCCACACCAATTTATTAACCCGTCCGTAACCACGATTTGCGTTAAGTTACCGGTATGGCTGCGGATAGCATGAGCGGTGACGGCATGATCGCGACCGCAGGTTCGCGGCGAGGTCCGCGCCTGCTGCTGCTCGCCTATCTCCTCTTTTTCACCCTGCTCGTCCTGGGCGGTATTGCGATTGCGGTGTTTGGCGATCCGCGCGCTGGCGAGCCGGTGGTTCGCCTTACCATCGCCGCGCAGCCGCGCAGCCTGTCAGTTTCACCGATACATTCCGGTACTCCGCAGATTTCGCCGCCGCAAGCAGGCGTCAATTCCGGCGAACCGGTTCCGCCGCCGGTCGTCGTTCCACCGACTATTGTCCACCCCGTGCGCCTCGGCGCCGCATTGATCGCGGACCCGGCCCTGATCGAAGCGACCGACAATGGACCGCTGCCCAAAGTCGCCGCCGACGGCATGACACCGATGCGCGCTTATGCGACACCGGTGACAGACATGGGCCATCCGCATATCGCCATCGTGATAAGTGGCCTTGGAATCAGTGCGAAAGCGACTGCCGCAGCGCTCGCGACATTGCCGCCGCAGGTGACACTCGCGTTCGCGCCCTATGCATCGGATGTGCAGCGTTGGGTCGCCGAGGCACGCCGCCGCGGTCACGAGGTGCTGCTGGAAGTCCCCATGGAACCGTTCGATTTTCCGGACAGCGATCCGGGTCCGCACACGTTGCGTGCCGGCGTCGGAGAAGATGCGAACACGGAGCGTCTCGTCTGGGCACTGACCCGGTTCACCGGATATACCGGCGTGACCAATCTGCTGGGCGCGCGACTGTTGTCCGATCCCGACTCGCTGGAGCCCGTGCTGACTTACCTCGCGCGCCGCGGCCTGCTGTTCTTCGACACGGGTGCTGCCACTCACTCGGCGGCGCCTGACGTTGCGGCGCGCACGGGCGTTGCCTTTGCACAGGCGACCGCGACCATCGATTCGATTCAGACGGCGATGGAGATCGATCACGAGCTCTCCGAGCTGGAAAATCAGGCAAGAACCCATGGCTCGGCTTCGGGTTCGGGATTCATCTATCCGGTAACCATCGAGCGCGTGGCGCAGTGGGCACAGGGTCTTGCTGGTCGGGGCTTTGTTCTGGTGCCCGCATCAGCCATAGTATCGGCGAAGAAATAGTCACCGCAGTTTCCATGCCCCGCCCCGGCAGCTTCCTCAAGCATGACGACCTGCCGTATCGCCCTTGCGTAGGCATCATGCTGGTCAATCGCGAAGGCCTGGTGTTCGTCGGCCGCCGCATCGACCAGACGATCGAAGGTTGGCAGATGCCGCAAGGCGGAATCGATGACGGCGAGACTCCGCTCCAGGCGGCGCTCCGGGAAATGAAGGAAGAAGTCGGTACCGACAAGGCAGAGTATCTGGGCGAGATGGAGGAATGGCTCGCCTACGATCTGCCGCAGCACCTGTTGGGAGTGGCTTTGCACGGGCGCTATCGCGGCCAGCGCCAGAAATGGATCGCACTGCGATTCATCGGCGAGGACCAGGACATCGACATCAAGACGGCGGATCCCGAATTCGGCTCCTGGAAGTGGCTGGCGCTTGAAGCGCTGCCGCGCCTGATCGTTCCGTTCAAGCGCGACACCTACATGAAGGTGATCGCAGCCTTTCGTGGCATCGCCGGACCTGTCGCTTGAAGGCAAAACAGCTTCCGATCGTCATGATCCATGGTGCTTTCTGCGGGCCATGGGTGTTCGATGCTTTTCGCGGTCCGTTCGAAGCGGCCGGTCACGAGGTCCACACGCCGGCGCTTCGTCATCATGAAAAGGGTGCCAAGCCCTCGCGCGCACTCGGCATGACCAGCCTGATCGACTACGCACACGATCTGGAGAAATTCATCGGCACGCTGGATTCTTCGCCGATCCTGCTGGGGCATTCGCTCGGTGGGTTGCTGGCGCAGATGCTGGCGGCGCGCGGCAAGGCACGTGCTCTGGTGCTGCTGGCGCCCTGTCCGCCCTGGGGCATCTTGCCTTCGACGCTTTTCGAGATTGCTTCGGCGCACACCATGCTGTTCGCAGGCGACTTCTGGAATCAGCCGCTGAAACCGGAATATTGGGTCGCGGCGGCAAATTCGCTTGATCATTTGTCGCCCGCCGAGCGGCACAAGGTATTTTCCCACTTCGTTCCGGAATCGGGCCGGGCGACCTTCGAGATTATGCATTGGGCGTGGGACGCAAGGCGGGCAGCATTGGTGACGGCGCGCGATGTGACCTGTCCGATTCTGTGTCTTGTGGGCGAGCACGACAAGATCAACCCACCTTCGACGGTTCACCGCATCGCCGAACGCTATGAGGGAAGGGCGGTCTACAAGGAATTGCCGCGCCACAGCCACTGGCTGCCCGGCGAACCGGGCTGGGAGAAGATAGCCGGACACTGCTTGCAATGGCTCGATGAAATATTGGCGGACGCAGTCAAGCGTGCCCGAATCTAGTTCGCCGCGTTCGCTGGTGTGCCGGAGTAGCGCTTGCGGAAGTCGCTCATGAAGGTCTGAAGTGTGTCGACGGAGGCGATCTGCGCCGCCGCGTCGCGGAACGCCACACCGTGCGCGTCGATGCGTTGTGCCACCACGGCGAACGCGCTGGCATCCGGACTCGCCTTCATCTTCGGTCCGAAGTGATTACGCAGGCGGTCAAGGCTTGCTTCGTCATTGGTCAGCGAATAGGCCACGGCTGCGCGCATGACTTCCTCGCGCTCGCCGGCGCTGAGAGGCGATGCATCGCTCCAGCGAGTGCCGAGCAGCTCTTCGGCCTTTTGCGCCGCAACCGCCCAGTTTCCACTCTCCCAGTAGATATCAGCGCGCAGGCGCGCCGTGTCGGCGGCAGGGTCGACCGCAATCAGGTCTAGCGCATTGTCCCACTGTTTGAGCGCCGCGAAGGCGCGCGCCTCCAGCAGTAGACGTTGATGGTTGACGTCATCGGGCAGGCCGCTGACCTGCGTCGAGCGTATGGAGTCCAACGCCGGTTGCGGCTTCTGGTCCATGAGATAGATCATTGCCAGTCGCGTCGCCACCTGGGCGCGCGCCACACCGTCGAGACGTTTTGTGATTTGGTAGTTCAGAAGATCGGCAGCCGGACCGAGAAGATCGACCGCGACCAAACGTTCCGACATCCGTCGGATCATCACGTCGCCATCCGGTCCGATCGGCGTCAGGTCGATAAAATCATAGAAGATGGAAAGTGCTTCGACCGGTGGAATCTTGTCAGCCTTGCCCTTGATGAAGAGGATCTCGAACGCGTCGCGCATGTCGTCCTGTGCCTTGCGCGCCATGTCCTCATTGGGAAAAGTTTGCGCCGCGATGCGCAGGACGTGCAGCCCGTCGCGCCAGCGCTGCTTGGCGAAATAAAGCGAAGCCAGCTTGCGCAACGTGGTGAGCTCCAGTATGTCGCCGCGCCAGCGAAAGCGCAGGCGTTCCAGCGCATCGATCGCAGCCGTGTCCGTCATGACGCCGGCCCGAAGAGCGGCGTCGATACGGTAGTAGGTTGCCTCAGCTTCCAGCTTCTCGTCGCCGCTGTGCTGTACGGCGTCGAACACGGCTCCTGCCTCGTGCCCGCGGCTCTCTGCCGCAAGCAGTCTGGCATGGACGATGTCGGCTTCAAGCTGCACGGAGCGTGGCAGGTCTTCGGGCAGTCGCGCAACTGCGGCGTCGGCGACTTCAAGATGGCCGAGGCCCATGGCGGCTTGCGCCTTGGCGATGCGCTGTCGTGCCTGCCATTCGGCCGGGTATCGGAGCAGCACGGGCTCGGCGCGCTCGAGTTCGACCTTCGCTTCGTCCCAGTTCTCGAGTGCCGTGTCGATCAGCCCGCGCCAATACGCGGCGTGACGATCGGCATCGAAAGCGGCACCGGCGATGTCGTTATGCGCGTCGCGATAGCGGCCCATCATGTAGTTCGCGGCGGCTAGCATCGTTTGCAGTTGCTTGTCGCTCTGTAGCGCCGGATCGAGTGCTTGCATCATGTTGATCAGGCCGAGTGCTTCAGCGGAGAATCGGTTGGCGAGGTAGAACCGCGCCAGCACCAAACGCGCATGATTGGCGTCGTCAAGCTTGAGCCGCGCAGTCGCGGCGCGTAGCCGGCGTTCCGTCGCCAGGAAGCTGCCGCCCTGGAATTTGGCCCAGCTGGCAAAATCGAGAAATGCGGGGCCGCCGTCGCGCTGTGCCAGTGCCGCCGGAGAATCCGCAAGCGGTATGGTGGGCGGTGTGAGCGCCAGTCCGCCGTGACGGGTGATGGTCACGCGTGTGCGGTCAATCGTGAGCGACAGATCGTCAATATAGGGCGCAAGTACTAGGCCGGATGCGGTCTTCAGTACGCCGAATTCGACATAGTCGTGCGCAGCGATCATCGCGCGTCCGACCGCAGCGGGAACCAGAACAAGCTCGTCGCCGGCCACCGGATCGGTCAACGTCACAGGATGCGTCGCGCCGGGCAGCAAGGTCGTGAGCGAGGAATGCGTGGCATCGTCCTGGTTGCGCGAGAAGCCGATCACAATAGGCGACTCCGTCACTTCGGGCGCGATCACGACTTTCAGGTTTGAACCGTCGGCGTGCGCGCCGATCTGTTCCTGTTGGCTCAAGGTGATTCGCAGCACGCTAACGCCGTCGGCCGACGACGCGTCGACCGCGACGGGAAAATTGCCAAGCGCCGTCTTGAGCTTCATGGCATCGAGCGCTGGCGCACCCTGCAATACGATCCATGCCGTCAGACCGCGCATGAAAACGGCCGAGCCGCGATTGGCAGCGCCGTTGAAGGTGAGCACCGCGCCGTGGCGCGTCAGTTGGCCGTTCGAATCCGCTGGTTCGGGCTGTGCCGGGGTGACTGCGGTCGCTGCAGGCGTGCCAGACGGGACGGCGATTACGGCCGCCTGCGGAGTAGGAGCGGTCGCTGGTGGGGCCGGCGGGATCGCCGGAGTTGTCGATGCCGGCGCCGCAGGCTTGTTGGCATCCGCAAGCTTCTGGGCCGTTGCCGCAATGGCGGCGGCCTGTGCCGTCGAAACGGCGGCACCTGTGTTGGCGGGTTTCGCGGCCGCCGCAGCTAGCGCAGTCGCAATCGGCTTGGCAATTCCGGGTGGGCGATAAGCTTCGGCATCGGTTTTCGGCGCCAGTACGTCGACAACAATTTTGCTGCCATCGCGGAAGTCATGGAAACCAGACGCTGCGTCGGTTTCGAACTCGATGACGGTGCTCTTGCCGTCCAGGCGCCAGCTTGCATTCTTCACCCAGGGCGGTGCAAAGCGCTCAATGACCGACAGATCGGGGCGCACTTGCGCTTCGAATCGGATGCCGAGTTTTCCGGCTCCGGGAAACATTGAGTAGGCGACGGTTCGCGGCCAGTCGAACGCAAGCCGCGTAAAATTCTGGTACGTGCCCGTGCGCACCTTCAGTGCCGGCAGCTGAGACGGATCGATGGTCGTCGGCGGAGGCGGCGGTGGCGGCGGAAGATCTGGGGGCGTGCCGACAAAATTCTGAGGCAACAGGTCGATGGCCACCTGGTTGGCCGACTCGCTCGAGTGAACGCGCAGCGGCTGCGAAAGGGCGAAGCGGAATGTTCGTCCATCGCGATCCGCGCGTCCGCTTCCGGCAAAAGCGGCGAGGTTCGCCGTGAGGTTGGCAACGTCGATGCTGACCCTGCGATCGAAGCCAATCGTCAGCACGCCGCCGTTGACGGTGGCGGTAGCATGCGTGGCGGGCGCGAATGTAAACAGTACCCTTGCATAGCCCGCTTCATTGCTGACGCTGACAGAGTCAGTCGCCCGCGCAGGCGTGACGAGGAGTCCGAGTGCCAGTGACGCCAAGGCAAGGCGACTCAAGTACGCTCGGACGGCTTTGATCGGCATGGACATCCCCTGTCCGTCCAGTTTGCGCGGCGCGGCCTTAACCTTCCGTAAACCGTAAAGGTCCTGCCACTGCGGCGAATCTTCTTATCCGCCCTTGGCCGGCATGATCGCGGTCGGAGGACCAATTGCTGGAGGCGTTGCCACCACCGGCGCAGGCGGTACCACCGCTGGCTTTGCCGGATCGGTCGTAGCCGCCTGGACGGGCGCGGTTACCGGCAAATTTGACGGCGTAGCCGGCGGCAGCACTGCGGCCGACTCCGGCTTTACCGATGTGGTCGCCGGTGCGGTCGTGGGCTGTGGCGGCGCGGCTGCCGGAGTTGATGGCGGTGCGGCGATTGCAGGTTTGCCGGCAGTAGCGGGTATCGCAGCCGGTTTAAGCAACGCAGTTCTACGCGGCGCGGGCTTGTGTGGTTTGGGCGGTGGTGCGGCCGTGACATGGGCCAGCGGCGGCGCAGCAGCAGGCGGAGCAGCTTGTGGCACGGGTGCAGGCGGCACCTGCATGGGAGCCGGCGTGAGCGCAGCGCTCTGAATCGGCGGCGCGATCGGTGGCGCGACGGCCGCCATCGTCCCGGGTATCGGTGGCGCAGCATCGGTCGAGGATGCGGACGTCATTGGGGTGGGGGTCGGGCAGGCGGCAGCGGGAGGTGCTTCCGGTAATTTGAGCAGTGCCGCGAGCTTCACCGTCAAGCGTTGCGCCGCGTCCGGATTCATGGCGGCCATGACCGGAGCCAGAACGTCTGACTTCATGCCCTTGGCAACGGGAAGCAGAACTTCGTCGGCCAGCGAATCGAAGATGCGCGCCGCATCCTTCGGCTTCATGCTTGAATAAGTCTTCACCAGCGAGGCGAGTTGCTTGTCCTGGGCGGCATCTCGTTGCGTGAGCAGGGCCTGGATCTGGGTCTGCAAGTTTGTCAGCGCAGCGATCTTCTGGTCGACGCGGGCTTCGCCGGCGACAAGCACGTTATCGCGCATGTTGAGCGCGCGTTCGCGAGCGTCGAGTTCGGCGCGGCGGCGAGTGAGGCTGGTCAAGACGTCCACTTCCGCCGAACTGTCGGCGGAGCCGGTGTCGGCTGCAAAGTCGGGAGCCGGCTTGGCGCCACCAGTATCGGCCGGTGCAAGGCCCGTATTGTCCGGTGCAGCGGAGTTCGCGGCAGAAGCTTGCGCGGCGCGTGCCAGATCGACGCCTTTGATGGCAAGAAGGCCAATGCCCACCAAAAATACAGCCGGCAGCAGACGAAAATATTGACGCAAAGCGATCATCGTACCGCCCGCAAGGAATCCAGACGGCCCATGATGCTGCCCGAGGGGAGATTGGGATCGGCCGTGAACGCCACGCGGCTGGCCGCCTGCTTTGTTGTGGCGCGATCGAAGCGCTCGGCAATGCGCTCGCCGGATGCCGTGAGCAGCGACAGCTCATCGATCGTGCTGCGCGCCCTCGCCAGACGTTCGTCGAGCGTTTCGGCGGCGCCCGAAGCGGTCGCCTTCAGCGCGCGCATCGAGGCGCCGGCGTTGGTGATCGCCGTGTTGAGTTCGCCGATGGTCGATTTGAGACCTTCCTGGCCGCGACGTACGGCGGCCAGCCGGCGCTCCAGCACGATACAATAGCCGAGCGTGACTGCGAGAATGAGGGTCAAGACGAGTTCAACGATGGTTCCGGCGTTCATGATTGTCTCCGTTACAGGGCGCGCGAGGCATCGGTGCGTTCGACCGCTTCGTCGATGCGAACGGCGACCGAGCTGCCAACCCGGCCCATGCGCCCCGTCAGCAGCGGCACGCCGCGGCAGCGCATCTCGATTTTCGAATCAGGCGAAGCGTTCAGCATGATGGTTTGGCCGACTTCGAGGTTCATGATCCGGTTCAGTGGCATGGTCAGCTCATCGAGGATCGCGTCGATCTCCACGCTGGTCGACCACAGCTCCGTGGCCAGATGGCTTTCCCAGATGGAATCGCGGCCGAATTTCTCGCCCATGAACTGCTGCAACAGCAGCTTGCGGATCGGCTCCAGAGTTGCGTAAGGCAGCAGGAGCTCCGTACGCCCGCCGCGGTCTTCCATGTCGATGCGCAGCTTGACCAGGATCGCGGCGTTGGCCGGCCGCGCGATAGCGGCGAAGCGCGGATTTGTCTCCAGGCGGTCGAGCGTGAAATTGACCGGCGCAAGCGGCTCGAACGCGGCGCACATGTCCTGCAGGATCACTTCGATCATGCGCTGAACCAGGGTGCGTTCGATGGTGGTATAGGGCCTGCCTTCGATGCGCATGGCCGACGAACCGCGTCGTCCGCCGAGCAACACGTCGACGATGGAATAGATGAGATTGGAATCGACGGTGAACAGGCCGTAATTGTCGAGCTCCTCGGCACGGAACACTGCAAGAATGGCCGGCAGCGGAATGGAATTCAGATAGTCGCCGAACCTGATGGACGTGATGCTGTCTAGGCTTACTTCGACGTTGTCGGACGTGAAGTTGCGCAAGGACGTCGTCATCAACCGCACCAGGCGGTCGAAGACGATCTCGAGCATCGGGAGGCGCTCGTATGACACCAGCGCGGAATTGATGATCGCGCGGACGCCGGACTTATCCTGAAGTTGATCGTTGTTGACGTCGAAACCGAGAAGCGAATCGATCTCTTCCTGGTTGAGGATGCGTTCGGGTGCACCATTGGCGCTCGGTGCGGGCTGCATGGCCTCGGCGGCCGGAACGTCGGCCGCCTCGGGGGCTGCGGTGTCCGCCGGCGCGGCGTCTGTCGGTTCGTCTGCCATGTCGGCTCCGTTACTGGATGATCATTTGCTTGAGCAGCACGTCGCGCACGCGATAGGGCGCGGCCGCCACGTTGATGCGGCGAAGCAGCTCTTCTTTCAGACGTACAACTCCCGCCGAGCCCTTGAGATCGTCGAGGCGCAACTCGCGCAGATAGCCCTGGAACTGGTCGACGATGCGCGGCTGCAACGCCACCATTCCAGCCTTTTCTTCGGGCGAATCCAGTTCGAGCGAAACGGACAGCTTGAGATAAGCCGGTGTCGAATCCGCGCTCTGGATGTTCACGATGATGTCGGGCACGTCGCCGCCACGG
>JANYBR010000256.1 GCA_025360685.1 Pseudomonadota bacterium | reverse complement strand
GGCAGGTGATACGCGACGCGCTCGCGGACCAACGCGTAACACTCACAAGATTGCGCCGCGAGGCCCCGCCGATCGCGGATCACCTGCCCAAAACCTACCTGTAACACGCTGGTCCCGACTGGCTCGGTAATGTACATTACTGACAAGTCTCCTCGGGGCACTCACAATCAGCAGGCGTGTACACGAGGTCGTGCTGTGGCAACCACTGGAAAAGATGCATTCGATCCAAAGTCGTTCCTTGCAAAAGTGAACGGGGGTCGCAGCATCGCCACCTACCGCAAGGGCCAGACCATCTTTTCACAAGGAGATACCGCAGACGCGGTCTTCTACATTCAGAAGGGTAAGGCGAAGGTCAGTGTATTTTCGGAGCAAGGCAAGGAAGCCGTCGTCGCGATTCTGGGAACCGGCGAATTCTTCGGTGAAGCATGTCTGGCGGGGCAGGTTCAGCGCATAGCCACGGTCAAGACGATGATGGAATCTGTCATCATGCGACTGGACAAGAAAGCCATTCTCCGCCTGATCCACGAGGAGCCTTCGTTCTCCGAGATGTTCATAGCGCACCTTTTGAGCCGGACTATCCGAGTCGAGGCAGATCTTGTCGATCAGCTCTTCAATTCAAGTGAGAAACGATTGGCCCGGGTGCTGCTGCAGTTGGCAAATTTTGGCAAAGAATCCAGACCGGAACCCATCATCGCCAAGATCAGCCAGGAGACGCTTGCGGAAATGGTTGGAACCACTCGTTCCCGCGTGAGTTTTTTCATGAACAAATTTCGGAGACTGGGCTTGATTGCCTACAACGGTGACATCGAAGGCGGCATCGAAGTCCACAGCTCATTGTTGAACGTCGTTCTGCACGACCGGCCGGATGTAGAGAGGTGACTTCGTTCATTTTGCCGAGATGCGGGTTCCAAGTCGGCCCGCGGATTCACGAAAGGGTTGCCGACGCGCGGAGATTTTGGGGCGACACGACCGTGCCGACCGGCGTCACGCGTCCGGTGTCTTTGGCGCATCCTTCTGCTTGGTGTGCGACACGGCAGACATGACCCCAATGCCGATAATGACCAGCGCGCCGACGCCGATCCAGGTTTGCGGCACATGGAGCAGGTACGCGCCATAGACGAGCCCGGCGAGCAGAACGAAAAAACCGAACACGTAAAGCATAAAAGCCGACATGGAATACCTCGAAGCGACTCACCGGATGCCAACGCAGCCGGCGGCACTTCGTTCCATGCACGCGTTCGGACCGGGCGTACCGCGCGGGCGCGAAGGAAATTGAATATTCTCCGCGTACCAAGAAAGCAGCCCGGCGAGGGGGTCGCCGGGCTGCGGTACGCTTTGGGCGGTGCCTCTCGAGGGGGAATCGATGGCACCAATGTGACAACAATCGTCTCGGTCTTTGGTTCCAAGGAACGCCGACGAAGTTGCTTGTCACTACGGCCAGCAAATTTGCAGCGAATGGCTCGCTCAGGCGTTCACTAGGGACGAGCCACCAATGACTTGCGCCATACCGCATCCGCGGCGCGCACATCAGGCGGTCTCGGAACGGACGAGAGAGCCCACGATGACTGCCAGGATCGAATTAAGATTGCCTGCACTCGTCAAGTGCGCCGCCATCGCCGCTGTCCTGGCTGGCGCCGATTCGGGAGCCCATGGCGCGACGGTGTCCACAGGCGGCGGTTTCAACAGCATGAACATGAGCCGTATGGCCGATGGGAGGAGCGACCTGGCAGACGCCGGAACGCCGGCCTTTTCCTACAAGGACGGTTTTTGGGACGTGCGTCATGCGTGGCACGCGTGGGCCAGCGATGACGAGTTGCAGAGTTACAGACAGCAAGCCAGCGCGCACTTTCATGCTTGGAACCACGATCGAGACGAGAATTTCGGCTGGCTCGGTCGCTGAAGCGCCTCAGGCTCAGCCAACCAATTCCGAGTCGCGCGCCGGCCCGCTCTTGGTTCCGCAGACGTCAATTAAGCACCGAAATGTCAAAAACGCCCGTTTTCCTCGAAGCAGACCGAGCAACCCCGGCTCGCGCGCGGCGGGCGAGATCGCAATGTGAGCAATTAAGCTCAGTCTTCAAAAGGCTGCAGGCATACCTTGGCTCGTCCGATCTGCAGCGGTTTGGGTCCAAAGTGCCCTGAATCCCCGCATCGACAGTCACTGATCTGCTCTTCGGACACTGTGCGCTCGGTTTGAGCGCGCTGCCGGTTTTCCGGCTTGCGGCCTTCGCAATGAGGAACATTCGATGAAACGGCAAGAAACGCACGGCCCGGAGATTGCGGCTACAGCGTCAGCCAGGCAAGGCGATCAGTTTCAACGCGATCTGCTCGCGCTGGCGCCGCATTTGAGGGCCTTTTCGCGCGCGCTCTGCAGCCGGCGCGACTTCGCGGAAGATCTGGCCCAGGAAGCCTTGATGAAAGCGTGGCGCGCGCGCGCCAGTTTCGAGGCCGGGACAAATCTCAAAGCGTGGTTGTTCACGATTTTGCGCAATTGTTTTTACTCGCACGGCCGCCGCGCCTGGCGCGAAGCCCATTGGGACTCAGCGGCAGCCGAACGCATCGAAGGCCCGCCCAACAAGCAGGATTGGGCCATCGAACTTTCCGACACTGCGCGCGCCTTGCGCACACTGCCTGACGCGCAGCGCGAGGCCGTCATTCTCGTCGGTGCAGGAGGTTTCTCCTATGAGGAAGCCGCAGAGATCTGCGATTCCGCCATCGGAACAATAAAGAGCCGCGTGGCGCGCGGCCGCACGGCGCTTTTGAGCGTTCTGGGCGGCAGCGAGCCGCTGCCCCAGCTCGCGTCGAACGGCAAGACCGACGCATCCGACGACATCCTGGGACAGTTGAACGTCCTGGCCGCCACCGCAACCACGCGCGCGGCACAGCTCTGATCCTGCCCAAAGCGGCTCGAGAACGAGCCCGCATTCTGCGATAGGATCGCAGAATTGCGAATGCCGGGTCGACGATTCGACCCTCATTGAACGGCGGTCTGGCGCATGACGATTAAGCGAATTGGCGTGCTCACCGGTGGCGGCGACGTGCCAGGCCTCAATGCCTGCATCAAGGCCGTCACTCTGGGCGCCGTCGAGCAGGGGTGGGATGTGGTCGGCTTCAGGCGTGGGTTTGCCGGACCGCTGAACTACAACACCGACGATCCGCACAGCAGCGAAGTCCACCTCATGCGGCTCAATCCGGGCAATGTGCGAACCATCAATCGCATGGGCGGAACGATTTTGCATACTTCGCGAACCAGCCCCGACCGGATTGCCGCATCCGATTTACCCGCCTTTTTGAAAAGTGGTCCCCTGCAAGTCAGCAACGCTGCCGTCGACTGCACGCCGCACCTGCTGAAGGTGTTCGCGTCGCTTCAGATCGATGCACTCGTGGCCATCGGCGGCGACGGGACGCTCAACTATGCGGCCCGGCTGCAGCGCGAAGGCATGCCTATGATTCTGGTCCCGAAGACAATGGACAACGATGTCTTCGGCACGGACTACTGCATCGGCTTTTCGACTGCCGTCTCGCGCTCGGTGGAATTCGTCAGCGCCCTGCGTACGACGGCGGGCAGTCATGAGCGCATTGCCGTCGTCGAATTGTTCGGGCGAAATTCCGGTGAAACAGCCTTGATCACCGGACATCTCGCCGATGTCGATCGCGTGCTCATCGCCGAGGTTCCTATCGACATGGGCAAAGTGTCTGACTTGGTGCTGCACGACCGGCGTCAAAACCCGACAAACTACGCGATGGTCATCGTCTCCGAAGGCGCCAGATTGGCGACAGCACAGGAACCCGAGCCGCAAGAGGCACCGGGCGCTCGCAAGCTCGGCGGAATCGGAGAAATTGTCGGTGACGAGATCGCGCGCCGCACCGGTATCGGTACCATCGTGCAGAATCTCGGCTATCTCATGCGCTCTGGGGCGCCCGACGCCCTCGATCTTATGGTGGCGAGCAGCTACGGCGCGATGGTCATCCAGCAGCTGACCGAAGGCAAACAGGGTCTGATGATGGCCGTGACAGGCGGGAAATACTCGAACGTGCCCAGCGATACCTGCACGTTGGGCAAGCGCCGGGTCGATGTCGCCTCGTTCTACGACGTCGATGCCTACCGGCCGCGCATCTCGCACGTCCTGGGCAAGCCTATGTTCCTGTACTGAACGCGCGCTTCTAGCCGAGAACGACGAGAATGCGATGGCTTGCGCCATCGTCGGCCAGCGCGATGAGATTCTTCTGATCCCCCGTCAGCGTATTGCCGTCGACTTTCACGGCCAGGATGCCTCTGCAGACGCCGAGCGGATTTTCGACCGCAATTTCATAGCGCGCCGAACGGTGACGATACGAGATCGCAAATCCCGGCCAGCCGTGCGGAATACAGGGGTCGAGCAGCAGATGATTGCCCTGCACGCGAAAGCCCAGCAGCCGTTCCAATGAAACGCGGTACAGCCACGCGGCCGAGCCTGTGTACCAGGTCCAGCCGCCGCGGCCGACATGCGGCGGCACGGAATAGACATCTGCCGGCACAACATAAGGTTCGACCTTGAACCGTTGCATGGCTGTCGGGCTGTCGGCGTGATGGATGGGGTTCAGCATCGAGAGCAGCTCGTGCGCCTGGTCACCATCGCCCAGCATGGCGTAGGCCTGCGCTGCCCACGCCGCGGCGTGCGTATACTGTCCGCCATTCTCCCGGATGCCCGGCGGGTAGCCCTTGATGTAGCCAGGATCGTTCACCGGATTGTCGAAGGGAGGCGTGAACAGAAGCGCCAATTTCTGATCGCGCTGGATGAGATACTTGTCCATGGCTGCCATGGCGCGCGCCGCGCGAACC
The DNA here is from genome assembly GCA_025360685.1 of Pseudomonadota bacterium. GTDB lineage: Bacteria > Pseudomonadota > Alphaproteobacteria > Micropepsales > Micropepsaceae > Rhizomicrobium. The sequence goes on along the minus strand of JANYBR010000256.1, from coordinate 3,842 downwards.
GGGTCTGCTGCGCGTGACATCACGGCCCAGGACTGGGCGATCGAATCGATGCGGCAGTTGATGTTCGCAACCGAACCCAGCGGCGTTCCATCGTCGAAAAATGCGCGGCGATACCAGTCGCCGTCCCAGGCCTCGCGCTCCAGCGATTGCTTCAGATCCAGCGCATGCCGATTCCATTCGCCGGACCTGTCCGTCTCGCCGCGTTCTTCCGCGAGTTTTGCGAATGACGTCAATGTCGAAAAAAGAAACCAGCCGAGCCAGACGCTCTCGCCCTGGCCCAGCTGCCCGACCCGGTCCATGCCGTCATTCCAGTCACCGGTGCCGATCAAGGGGAGGCCGTGCGCGCCAGTCGCCAGACTGCTTTCAAGCGCCAGTGCGCAATGGTCGAACAGACTGGCCGAAGTCAGAGAGACGCCCGGTTGAAAAAATGCTTCATGCTCGGAAGGCCGAAGCATCGGAGCTTCGAGGAATGGAACGGACTCGTCGAGAACCGCCGTGTCGCCGGTGACTTTGACATAGTGCGCGGCAACAAAAGCCAGCCAGACACGATCGTCGGAGACCCGCGTGCGAATGCCGCGTCCGGTTTCCGGCAGCCACCAATGCTGGACGTCGCCTTCGACGAATTGCCGACCGGCCGCCCGCAACAGGTGCTCGCGTGCAATGTCCGGTCGCGACACGCACAGAGACATCACGTCCTGCAGCTGATCGCGGAAACCGAATGCGCCGCTTGCCTGATAGAAGCCGGTACGCGCCCACACGCGGCAGCTGAGCGTCTGGTATGGCAGCCAACGGTTCACCAGTACATCCAGCGCCCGGTCCGGCGTCTTGACCTGCACAGTCTGCAGAATACCGTCCCACTGACGCCGCACGGTGTCGAACACCTCATCGAGATTCGCCTTGCGATATTTCAACACCAGGTCCGATGCTTCGCCCTTGCTGGCGCACTGGCCGATGAAGATGACAACCTCTGTGCTCGCGCCGGTCGCCAGACTGAGCAGCGTCTTGACCGCGCCGCACGCGTCCAATCCCGCGCCGACCCGGTTGGAGAGTTGAACTCCGTCGCTCAGCCCGGCCGGACGTTCAAGTGTTCCTTCGCGGCCGATGAATTCCGTACGATCGCCCGTCCACGAACTCTGTGCATCTTTCATGTCCAGGAAGGCGACGCGCTCGCCGACTTCATTGTTCCACGGGTTTCGGGCCAGCAGAGCGCCGGTGTCCCCGTCGAGTTCGGTGATGATCAAGGGCTTGCCGGTTCGCTGCGACGAGCCCAGTAGCCACTCGACATAGGCCGTGACCGAAAGCGTCCGAGGCCTGCCGGACTGGTTTGTGATCTTGAGCCGCGCAATCTTGATCGAGTCGTCGGTCGGTACGTATTGCAGAAGTTCGAGTGCGATGCCGTGCGATATATGCTCGAAACGGCTGTAACCTTGGCCATGATAAGCCAGGTATCGCCCGTTCTTCTGGCGGATCGGCAGCGCGGCCGGTGTCCATAGCGCTCCGGTTTCCTCGTCACGCACATAGATTGCCTCGCCCGGAGGATCGCTCACCGGATCGTTCGACCATGGCGTCAGCTGGTTCTGCTGGCTGTTGATCGACCAGGTGAAACCGCTACCGTCCGCCGACACCTGGAATCCGAAGAGCGGATTGGCGATGACGTTGATCCAGGGCGCTGGCGTGTGCTCGACGCCTTCAAGTACGGTCAGATATTCCCGGCCACCCTCGACAAACCCGCCAAGGCCATTGTGAAATTCCATTGGCGGAAGAGGCAATGGTGACTCTACGAGCGGCGGCGGAAGAAGCTTGTGAGCCGCAGGTGCGACGCCGGACCTGCGTTCGCGCGCAAGGTTTATCTGCTCAGCCAGTGACCCGCGCTGGCCGTGAAGCACGGCACGCGCCGCGGCCTGCAGCGCCTCTCGCACTTCGCGCGAAAGCAAATCGTTGCGCAGGACGAAGATGTTTCCATGCACGTCGCTGCGCGAAATGCGCGGCATCGACTGGTTCATGCGCACCAGCGCGTCCAGCGACCCCTGAAAGTCTTGCAGATAGGATGTCGTGCGTTCGTTGACGATCACCAGATCGACGGCCAACTGCTTCAGCCGCCAATACTCGTGCGCGCGCAAGAGTTGCCGCACCAGCTGAAGATCGTCGTCATGTTCGACGCGCACCAGTACGATAGGAAGGTCCCCGGAGATACCGTGCGCCCAAAGAGTCGAGGCTTTGCGCGCGCCTCGCTTGAGTAGTTCGGACGCTGGCCGCAACGTACTGTCCGAATAGAGCACGTGATTTGCCAGACGCTGATAGAGATGAGCTTCATTCGTACTTATCCCCAGATGATGCCGCTGCATTTGCGCCTGCGTCCAGGCCAACGTCATGGCACGCTCATAGGCTGTCGCGTCCTGATGCTTTTCCACGAGTTCCAGAACTGCTTCGCGAGTCGCAGCCGCCAATGTCCAAAACGAGACATGCACGGTTGCGCCACGCGGAACGGTCACGCGCCGCCGCAGACTGAAGATCGGATCGAGAACCGCTCCGACGGTATTGGACAGGGGCCAGCCCTCGTTCATCGCGACGGAGCTGCGAATGTCCTGTCCGCGCCCGATAAAGCGGGCGCGGTCCGTTTCGAACTGCAGTTCTCCTGGAACGGCCTCGTCAACGACGGCGAGCTGCGCCACCCAGACAAGTGGATCGTTTTCCGAACGTTGCCGCCGCGTGGCGAGGAGCGCGCCCAAATGGGGTACGAATTCGGTTTGCACGAATAGTTTGGCGAAGGCGGGGTGAGCCATGTCGTCGGATTGGCGCGCCAACGACAATTCGGCATACGAAGTCAATTCGATGTCGCGCGCGCGCGTGCCGTGATTGGTAATCGAGATGCGGCGCAGTTCGGCGTCGTCTTCCGGCGAAATTGCGACTTCGAGCATGGTGGTGATCGCTGCGTCGCGCCGCACGATCTCGGCCCTGTCCTCGGTAAAGCTCGCCGCATAGCGATCCGGTCTGGCGATGGTCGGCTGATATCCGGCGGACCAGATGTCACCGCTCTGAACGTCTCTGATGAAGCAGTAGTTGCCCCAATTGTCACAGGTCACGTCCTCGCGCCAGCGCGTAATCGCAATGTCGCGCCAGCGGCTGTAGCCCGACCCCGCCGCAGTGATCATGGCGGAATAACTGCCATTGGACAGAAGATGTGTGCGAGGCAGACGGCTATACGCCGACGTGTAGCGGCGTTGAATTTCGGGAATTGCCGTTCCGACTTCGACGGTTTCCGCAACATGCTCCGGAGGCGGTCGCGCCACCGCCACGTCGCGCGGCATGCGTTCCTGCAGCAGAAGCTCGGCGGCCTGGATGATGGGTTCTGCGTGAAAACGGGCCCGCATGGCACCGTCGTGTAGAGCGTTGGCGATCGCCAACAGGCTCATCGCCTGGTGATGCGCCATATAACAGCGGACGATAACGACACTGGCGCCCTCCGGAAGTCTCGATTGCGTGAAGTCCAGCGCTTCGAACCAGCCGTACCGGCCGCGCCCGCCGGCATCGGCCAGACGCTGCAGATTGCGGACCGCTGCGGCGGGATCGATCATGGCTGCCAACGCACTGGCGTAGGGCGCTATCACGATGTTTTCGCTCAAGCCGCGCTTGTAGCCGAGATCGGGAACGCCGAAGCTCGAATACTGATAGGTTCTTTCCATGTCGCGCGCGCTATAGGCCGACTCCGAGATCCCCCACGGAACGCCAAGTTCGTCGCCATAGGCTTCCTGTCGCCGCACGATCAATTCATTGGTCTCGGCCAGAAGACTGCCGCCCGGCGCACGCATTATCAGCGACGGCATCAGATATTCGAACATCGA
>JANYBR010000252.1 GCA_025360685.1 Pseudomonadota bacterium | reverse complement strand
CCCTCTCTTAGGCGAGTTGCTTGCGTCGAAAGCCGTCGATCACGTCTGGCCGCGGCGCTGGGCTGAAATATCGACGGCTCTGCTCGTCGGGTTTTGCTTGCTACTCGCGAGCCACGCCGCGACTGGATGGGTGAGAAGCGTTGCGCCCGACCTCTTTGCAAAGGGAGACCCAACCCTTGAAATGCTTCAATGGGACGATCTGCGAAATGAACTGATCAGCCGCGGGGTTCTAAAGCGCGCGGATTTCGTCGTGGCGGTTCGATGGAACGAGGCGGGCAAGATCGACCTCGCCCTTGATCATGCGCTACCGGTGCTGGTGTTCACGCAAGACCCGCGAAACTTCGCGTTCCAGTCCGACCCAGCTACTTTCGTCGGACACGACGCGATCGTCGTCGGACGAGCATCGACTGTGGACGACAACGTTCGTCAACTCAGATCGTATTTCGCGGAGATTACTGAGCTCGCACCCGTCTCAATTACGCGCAACGGCCGAGCAGAGTTTGAACTCCATATTCTCTATGCGCGCCGGTTGCTGAAACCCTATCCACTGCCCTATCCAGTGCGGTGAACGGCTCTGCACCACAGCTTCATTTCTTTTTGCTCGTTCAGCAATAGTGCATCGCGAATATGCGCTGTGTCGGTTGGCCAAGAAAACACTGCTCAATCAGGTCGGGGAACCGACTTTGCATCGGTTTCGTTTCACCTCCTAAGGATCGCGAGCCGCCAGATGAAACATGTCGCCACATTGAGCAAAGTCCCGGCTGTCACGCTCGGCTTCTGGATCATCAAGATTCTCGCGACGACCTTAGGCGAGACCGGCGGCGACACCGTCACCATGACGATGAATTGGGGCTACCTCGCCGGGACGGCCTTGTTCCCTTTCGGCATTGGCCGCGTTGGTCCTATGGCAGATCTTGGCCAAGAAATTATCACGGCCTCCACCACCGCCGGCACGACCATGGCCGATCTCGCGGACCGTTCGCTCGGCATCGGCTACATCTGGTTCATCGCTGCTGTTGTTAAGGGCAGCTGCCACGCTGCGGCACGAGCCGCAATCTGCGCCGCAACTCTGGCCCGCACCTTGGAGACACTTGAACTTCCGGCAAACATTCGGACAGATTTCTGCGCGCAGGCCTGTGATTGCTGCGAGCTGCCGGTCGCCATGCCATGCTTCGAACGGCAGCGATTGCCAATTAATTACGTCGGCAGCTGCGCCTGGCCCTCGGCCGCTTGGGCGTGGGATAATGTATCGTCTCGGGCCGGAGTACGCTCATGAATTGGACGGCATTTCTCAATCAGATCGAAATTCTCTGGAGCGGCGTAATGTCCGTCTTCAACACGGAAAATCCGTATGTCGACATCCTCGCGGGAGTTGCTCTCATTCTTGCCGTCGCATTCGCGATCCGGACTATGTGGCCCCTCTAATCACGTTGAGACCTCGCTCAAGCGGAAGCGCGCTGAGCCCTGCTTCGACGCATCATACGCCAGAGCCACGGGACAAATGCGATACCAACCGCAATGATCGGCAGCCACGGCAAAATCATTATAAGGAAACGCAGAGCGTCGGCTGAGCTGTCGATCAGCAGGTCGAGCGAGCTGCGCCAGACGCGCGCGAGCGGACGCAACGCTGCGCTGCCCTCACGCTCGCCGAGATCAACGGTCAGTCGTTCCTTAGAGACGCGGTCGGCCATGTCCCGCTGTTGCGCCGTCACCTGCTCGATGTCGCTCTGCACCTTGGAAAGCTCGCCCGCGATCTGAATCAGTTCGGCAGAGCGCACGTCGCCGCGCTTCGTCAATGTGGTCAATCGATCTCGGTAGTCGGTGAGTTGCGCCATGCGACGGCCGAGATTGGCGACTTGCTGAGTGACGTTGTCGGCGGTTGTCGAACGAGCGCGCACGATGACCTCGCCAACGGCTTCGTTCGGCAACGCTTCGATCAACCGCGCCTCGAAAGCGTCGACCTCGTTGTGGGGAAGTTTGACAGTGAGTTGAGCGCTCGGCGGCGTTTCAGTGTGCTCATCGCCCATGTTGATCGATGAGGCCAAGAGTTCGCAACGAAACACCGGGTCCTTGAGACACCGCTCGCGCGCGAGATCAAAGCGCACGGCAACATTTGCGCTCGCCATACCGAGCGTGAGCGAGTGGCTGTATGTCAGTGTGAATTTTAGCGTCCGCGCGCGGTGGCGTGTTTAAAGCGCCAGACTTTGCTTATTTGTAAGATGTCGGCAACTTGGATGAAACAGGTGCCGTCGCGTCGCTAACCGATCCCGTCGCGCATTTGATTGACGACGCTGACGTTCCGCGTAGATTCAATTTTGGGAAATCAGTTTTGCGGGCGGGGGCTCGGGTGCGGCTATGGCGAGGATTCACGCGAGCGCTGTGCGCGCGCGTGGCAAGCGTGAATTTGATCTTGGCGCTGTCGGCGTCGGGCGTCGCAGTAGCTGAGGGTGCGCAATCTTTTCGCGTTTTGCACGACAGCTGGAGCGATGCCGATGAGCGTGGCTACAGCGAGTTTATCACCGCGCTCGGCGATTCGAATTGCCATTCAGTAAATGCTTGCTTGAGGAGTAGCGCTAACCCATTTGGTCGTTCCGACCCCACAGGCGTGTCGTTCTTCGCCGATTGCGCTGACCTGCCATATTTTCTTCGCGCCTACTACGCCTGGAAGCTTGGCTTGCCGTTTACATTTATCAGTGCCGTCAGCCCCAAGGGAAACACAACCGACATCCGCTATACCGCTGCGGGAAACTCAATCGCAAGTCGGCGAGTCGTAGCTTCAGGATCGACAACGGGGCTTGCTCTTCTCGTTGAAATCACTGGAACGATTTCATCAGCGACTTATCGTCTCCATCCCGACATGGAGGATACGGATCTCTATCCGGTTCGTGTCGATCGAAAGGCAATCAAGTCAGGAACGGTGCTTTATGATCCAAATGGGCATCTCGCCATTGTGTATCGCGTGGAGGACGATGGGCGCATTGAATATATTGATGCCCATCCCGACAATTCCCTAACCCGTGGCACTTATGGGCGAAAGTTTGTTCGCTCAAGCCCCGGCATGGGTGCGGGCTTTAAGAACTGGCGCCCCTTTAAGCTCGGCGATGCAACGAGATCACCCGACGGAACTTACGTTGGTAGGGCTGTCACTTTCGTCAAGAACGACGATCTGTCCGATTATTCGACCGAGCAGTTTTTTGGCAATGGCGAGCGTCCCGCCGATCGGGAATGGGCGACGGGCGCGTTCACACTCGATAATCAGGTGGTCGACTACTACGACTACATGAGAGCGCAATTGGGTGGCGGCACGCTCGCCTACGATCCGTTGCATGAACTCACTAACATGATGCGCGCGAATTGCGAGGACATAAAATATCGTGGTGAGGCGGTCGACATCGCCGTTGCGCATGGAATTGAGCTGCATGAACAACCTGAGCGCCTGCC
>JANYBR010000251.1 GCA_025360685.1 Pseudomonadota bacterium | reverse complement strand
CGAAACCGTCACGGCGTTCATCCGGCCGGACCCGGCAAAGCCGCCGGTCACCTTCCTCGTCCCCGAGCAATACCGGCCGAGGGTCAGGACACGAGCTTAAATTACGAACCCGGGTGTATCAAAGTCGTTGACACGTTCCGGGGTGTGACGGCTATTTTACGGATGTGCCAAACTTCAAATGGCCGGTTCCGCGGGTACCCTCGCGGCTTGGGAAATGCTACTAACCCGGCGCTCAAATAAGTACCTGATTACGCACCATCGTCAGCCGCCTGAGGCATTGGATATCCTGAGCAGAATCAACGCTGTAAGGCTGCGAAGTGTGGGCGGATGACGGACCCGTCATCAAATTCCAGGTCGCCCGCCCCGTGATGGACATCCAGGAAGGCGTCATGGCGGGAAAAAACCGCTGTCCCACGGGCTTTGGTCGTGGGCAACGCGGCTGACGATGGTGCGTAATCAGGAATACGTATCCCCATTTTGCTCATGCCGCGTAGCGGACATCCGGTGCCTGGAAGAATCTGCCCAGCTTCGACGAAACCGTCGGACGGTTAAAGCCGAACCGGCGCGCTGGTTCCAATCCTCGCGCGCGGGATGTGGGCAAAGCTTTAGGACTATGGTACGATCAGCGGACACTCGCTCCCGCTTCGGATTTGATGGGTGAATGTGCGGCATTGCGGGGCCATTTATACAAGAGAGGGACTTTGTCTGGTTCAACGACAGGTGCACTGACGCACGCTCTGGGGCTGATTGAGGACGCGACTTCGCTGGAAGAGGCGAAGAAGCTGTTGCGTGCGGCGATACGCACGTCTGAGCGGCAACCGTCGGAGGGCGGCAGCGGCCCGGCGCGGATGCGTGGGCGCGGCTTCTTCGACCGCCTTATGGAAGCGATTCTGGAGCGGGTGAAGCAAGCGGTTTCGCGCGAGGAACTGGTGACGTTCGTGCTGAACAGCCTGACCGAAGATGCCGAGTCCTGCGCTGGGCTGTGCTATTTGTGCCTGGATGCGGAGATCGACCGCGGCGGGCGGATTGGCGCACTGGCGGTGGCGGGCTCCGCGTTGATCCATCCGCGGCGTCTGGCCAACTTCACGGCTCGGCTGAACGGAATGACCGGCAGCACGATGCTGCAGGATGTGTTGGTGGGGCGGGAAACGCTCGAATTTCTCCCGACCGAGCACCTTGCGGCACTCGGGTATAACCGGGATTATGCCGGACTGGCATCTGATGAGAAGCCTTTATGGCTGTGCGCACTGCCGCTGCCAGCGGCGGATTCCAGTCACCGCGCGCGGATGCTGCTGGTGCTTTATCCGATTATCGGACCGGCTGACGCGCCCGCCTTGCCACGCGGGGCGACGCAGGAATGGCGGACGTTGAGCTTTCTGCGCGTCGCATACGAGATGCTGAACCATCAGTTGACGTCAACTCGCGAGCAATTGTTACAGCAACGCCGGGAACTGCTGGCCGATCTAGCGCCAGGGATCGTCAATCATGAAATCTATCAGCAGGTGAACGCGTTCGCCGAGGCGATCAAACTGATGCAATGGAGCGTGCATCGGCTGGATCATGTGGTGCCGGCCAGGGAGCCAGCATTCGACAGCCTGTTGGCGGGACTACGCACGGTTCAGGAGGCGGCGGCGAGGCTGCGGGTCATCAGCAACGCCTTCAACAACCTGGAGCGGCGACCCGATACGGCACCGGTGCCGGTGGCGCAGCTGCTGGATGAGGTGTTCGTCTTGCAAGGGTATCTGTTCGCGAAGCACGGCATCGCGCCGCAGATCGACAACCCGACGCCACTGGAAATCCGGTCGGATGCGGCGCTGCTGGAGCACGTGCTCCTGAACGTGATCGCCAATGCGATCGACGCGATCGCCGAAGGCTCAACAGATGGCGCGGCACCTATTCTGCGTGTCAAGGTGACGCTGGAGAACGGGTTGCTGGTGTTGTCGGTGATGAACAACGGCACGCCGATCACTCTGACCCGGCCAGAGCAGGTGTTCGAGAAAGGCTTCACGACCAAGCCGCGCGGGGTGGGTCATGGTCTTGGTCTGCATATGTGCCGCTTGGTGATGGCGCATATTGGGGGGACGATAGACTTGATCGCGCCGGAGAAGTTGGATGTGGACATGCGGGTCGGCTTCCGTGTCACTCTCCGGGCGGTTGCTGCCACGGCTCAGGATATCAAGAGCCAATGAGATCAGTTGCTGCTCGAGCATTTGGCGCGTGAATCTGCGAATTGGTGAAGGAAAGGCCGAAAGGAACAATGGTGCCATGATCGACAGACTTTTCGGTGTGCCCAATGCTGACAAGCGGGAACTTGGTTCACCGTCCGCGACAAAAACTGCGCGCGAAATTCTGAAAACGTTACCGTATCCTGACACCCTGCCACTCCCTTCGACACCACCGGACATTCTGCCGCGAGTGCTGTTCATCGATGATGAACAGATCAACATTACCAACACCGTCGCAATATTCTTAGGCACAAAGCTGCGCGATCATGCCCGGCTGGACACATTTCTGTATCGATCGGAACAAGAAGACAGTCTGGTGTCGCTTCTCAGGCAGTCGCTCGATGATCGAGACCCGTTCACCGCGGTTTATGTGGATCTCAACTTACGTGGGGCGGGTCGGGACGCCGGGCTTGGGCTGATTGAAAGATTGCGTGAACAGGAAAAACGGCTTCGCTACATTGCCTTCGTCGCGGTAACGTCTTACCCAAATTATGAGATCGAACGTAAAGCGCGGGAACGTGGCGCCATCCGTTTCATGCTAAAGACAGATGCTCATCAGGCACAAAGTGTACTGGGTGGATTCGTGTATCGGATGATCACCGAGGCAAACGAAACGCAGGAGCAATGTCAGGATCAGCTTTGGGCTGATGCGTCAGCTTTGCTGGCGCGCGAGATGCGTGAGAAGTCGTGGCGTGAAGCGTGCAAGACCGTGATCGAGTTCCTTCACTTGAATTTCGTCGCTGACGAGATGTTCGCGTGGCAAGATGACGGCAGCGGCGCGCTAAAGCTGATTCACGGAATGGACCTTTTTTCGCTGGCCTCGGCCGAGCTACGAATTGCCGACGTCCCTTTCATCCGAGACTTCCTGACGATAAAGGGCGAACCAGCTTCCTTGGTCATCCACAATCTGACCGCCGTTCAGATCGGGTCGAAACTGCCTAATCGCTCGGCCGAAAAGTTGCTGAACATGCGGGCACTGTTGGTGCGAATCTCGCTGGGGCACACGTCTCACAGTATGCTCAGCATCTATCGTCATCCCAAAGCACATCCCTTCCGACCGCAGGATGAACAGGGGCTTACGCAGATTGCGCTCCGGTTGGCAACGTCAATTCTGACTGAGAACGAAGCTAACAAACTACGCAAGCGGCAAAGCGAGATTATCGAGATCCTGCGGGCGTTCGATGCGGCATCTGTCGAGAAGGAGATTTATGAACGCCTCCAGGACACGTTATTTTACCAGATCGGAGACAACGCTCCTGGAGGGAAGCACGATCTGAAATCCTCGGTGCGGCGCATCGAGCCTGGCACG
>JANYBR010000250.1 GCA_025360685.1 Pseudomonadota bacterium | reverse complement strand
GAGATTCACCTGTTATTTGGCCCAAAACAGGCAAACGCACACTTCTGAAAACAGGCCAGAGAAACGCGCTCGATGTGGCCCCGGTTTTGGACCCGTAGGCGGTGGAGGAGACGCCCGAGGGACTCTCCAGTGGCGCTAAGCTCCGGAAATCGCCTGATATTGGGTGGTGGGAATCGGCCACTTGCACAACGGCCAGACTGGGTGGTGGGCGGTACAGGGATCGAACCTGTGGCCCCTACCATGTCAAGGTAGTGCTCTCCCGCTGAGCTAACCGCCCTACGCAAACAGCGGCCCATATAGCTGGGGCAGCACCATCGGGCAAGCGCCGCCGGCGCGGTTCTCTCCGCTGCGCTCCTAGGGGCGCATCATCGAGAAACTTGAGCTGGCACGGTTCGCTCCAGTGCCCCCTGTTCGCGCTGTGTTCGGGTCGAATTCGACTGGACTTCGCCAGGCAATGGAGCGTTGCTTGCACGAACAGGCCGCGTGAAATGCGGTTGCAAAAACTCCAAAAGTTTGCGCCCCTTCGGACTATTCCGAGACGGGGCTCTCGGTGGTGACGGCATGTGCCGTTTCCATCAAGGAGTCCATCGATGTCTCGCCCAAAATCACACAAAGCCCGGAAGCATGCGCACCTTCGACCCGTTTCGAAGGCTCGCTCACCGAAAGGCCCACGAGAGTCCAATGTGAACAAGACAACATGTGGACGACGTGAAACTCGGTCCAAGACAAAGATTGACAAAATGGTCACTCTTCTTTGTCGCCCGGACGGCGCTGCCATAGGGGAGCTGGTGCGAGCAACCGGCTGGCAGAAGCACTCCGTCAGGGGCGCCCTTTCGGGCACGATCAAAGGGAAACTCGGCCATCAACTGAGTACCGATAAATTAGGCGGCGTGAGCCGCTATAGAATTGTCTCGCGTGCCGCTCTTGCCGGCGGCACCTCGACGGAGGCTCGGCCATGAGCATTTCGCCTGACACTTACGAAGTCCACATGCAGCAAATGAACGAAGCCATCGTGCTACATCTCTCTACAGGTCTTGAGCGCGCCTTCCACATTCCCCAAAGCGGTTATAGGCGCCGAATTTATTTTGAAGGTATGGCGCGGCTGGGAGACAGTATCAGCCTCTTGGCCATGGCAGCAGCGCACCTTGTGCAGCTGGCCGGCAAAGACATTCAGACGGGCTAGCCCATGTTTGAAACTGGAAAACTCGACCTATCTGACGCAGTCATACAGGGATTTGCTGCGCCGAAGGCCGGAGAACGAAGATTTTTCGACGTACGTCTGACCGGATTTCTGGTTCGGATCTGGCCTTCCGGACGCAAAGTCTTTGGCGTGCGGTTTCGGCGCGGGCGACGAACCGAGCTTCACACGATCGGCAAATTTCTGGACCCATGGACAACAGAGCACGCTCGGACCAGAGCCTCGGAGATTCTTCAAAGCATTCCGGGCGGACACAGTCGCGCGCAAGATCGGCGAGCGGATCGAACCATGACGGTGAAGGCTTTGTGCGATCGCTATCTTTCGGAGGGTCCCCTTACCAATGTGGGCAAGCGGGCGTCCTCCTGGAAAACAGATGTTACCAATCTGCGCCGGCACGTGCAGCCGCTGCTCGGCAATCGTCTGGTCAACGAACTGACCCGAACCGACATCGCTCAAACAGTCAGGCAAATCACAGATGGATTTACAGCGGGTGACATCAGGACAAAATCTCGCGGCGTCGCGCGTGTTCGCGGCGGACCGGGAAGCGCCGCCAGGGTCAAGGGCACTCTCTCTGCAATGTTCAACTGGGCAATCAACCAGGAGCTCTTGGAGGAGAACCCGACGACCGGAGTCAAGGTCGCTAGAACTAAGATGCGAGAACGATTTCTATCCGATGCTGAGGTCAAAAATCTGTTGCATGTTCTGACGGAAAATTCCAGGAATGGCTCGATCAACCGTCAACACGCAAACGTCATCAGGCTCCTCCTCTTTACGGGAGCCCGCAAGTCCGAGATCATCGGGCTACGGTGGTCAGAAGTGGATCTAGTTCGCGATCGACTCACGATTCCAGCCGAGCGCACAAAAAGCGGACGGCACAATGGTGTGCGTTACATCCCCTTGGGATCGATTGCGCGTGACATTCTGGGTGGAATTTCCCGCACAAATGAGTTTGTGTTCCCCGCGGATCGCCAAGCCCGTTCCGGTCACATGACCGGCATCCAAAAGTCTTGGAAGCGGATCCGCGAACTTTGCAGTCTGGAAGACATGCGCTTGCACGACCTGCGACACAGCTTTGCCTCGTTCGCCATTGCCAATGGAGAGAGCATCTATCTGATCAGTGCCGTGTTGGGTCACGCGACCACGCGTATGACGGAGCGCTATCTTCACTTGCGCGACGACGATGTCCGCGCACTTGCCGAGCGCACCTCACAACGAATCATCGACGGTTCCCGCTCATCGCGGGTCGCAAGCCAGCGATAATGTCCGGGTCGATTTTTTCCCTGTTATTTTGAAAGCGTTCCCTGTTCTTACGGAAAAATTCGCTGTTCGCAATGTCTTCGACTTTTCAAAGAAAGCCTTGTTTTACAGCCTTCAACGGCAATTCTTGGCGCCGAAACCGGGTGCCCGAACGGATATTCCCTGTATTTTTCCCTGTTAGCAGGGAAACCGCCAAGCGACAGACCACAGACAGCGCAAGTTCGCGGTCTGTGTGCTGTCTCGTGATCGCGAGCGGAAATTGAACGCTAACCCGCGGAAAGTTCGCTGCTATTCGGAGCGCCAATCAATCGTGCGGATGTCAAGGTAGTGCTCTCCCGCTGAGCTACGCGCCCGTGCCAGTGACGGCGGGGCGGTTTCTATAGCCTCCACGCCGTCAAGCGGCAAGCGAGCGGGCTGCCGACGATAGGTCCGCGGTGCCGGACAGCGCGGCGGGCCATTTTTGGCCGCTTCAGGCTAGTCCCTGGACGATCCGCGCACCGCCTCTTTGAGGTCGAACTTAACGGCCGCCTGCGTCTGGCTGGTCACCGCCGCGCCGCCGACGATGGCCGGCTTGTACTTCCAATGGATCAGCACCCAGGAAACCGCCGTCTGGTCCAGTTCCGGGTAACCGCTCGATTGCACAATGTCGGTTGCCACCACGTTGCCCGCTGGCGACACGGTCAGTTGCAATATCACCGTGCCCTGTTGCGAGAGCGCGCGCGCATCCGCTGGATAGGGCGGCGTGGAGTGCGTGTTGCTGAGACCAGTGGCGCCGCTGTCGGTGGACGCCACTTCGGTATGAGTTACCGTGATGGTTTTGCCAGAGTCGGCCGTTTTGAAGTCCGGAACAGGTGGGTTCGACAATTCGGACTTCGTCGGGTCAACCAATTTGGGCTGCAGCACCGTCGGCACGGTCTTGGGCGCAACGGTGTCGATCCACGCGACCGGAAGGTCTGGCGGCAACAGCTTTACGATCCGCCCGGTCATGCCGGTCATCAGCGCATAGAT
>JANYBR010000191.1 GCA_025360685.1 Pseudomonadota bacterium | reverse complement strand
TCCGTCGTCGCCAAAAGCAACCTGAGCGACGAAATCTGCATGAGAAAGTACGTCGCTCATGACGCGGCCCTCAACCGCTCGAAGCCCTTGGTCAGGTCGGCTATGAGGTCACCGGGATCTTCAAGGCCGGCATGGATGCGGATCACCGGGCCTTCGGCGGCGAATTTCGAGGCCGTGCGACGAATGTCGGCCGGCACGATCAGGCTCTCATAGCCGCCCCAGGAAAATCCCAGGCCGAAATGTACCAGACGATCGAGCATGGCGGAGACGGCCTCGTGCGAGGCCGGTTTCAACACGACCCCGAACAACCCGCACCCCCCGCTAAAATCCCGTTTCCAGATCGCATGCCCTGGATCGTCTTCCAAGACCGGACAGAGAATTCGGGATACCTCGGGGCGGGTCCTCAGCCACTGCGCAAGCGTTAGCGCCGTAGCTTGGTGACGCTTCAACCTGACGGCCAGTGTTCGAAGCCCGCGCAAGGCCAAAAAGCAATCATCTCCACTGACATAGAGGCCACTGTTGCCATGAAGCTCGAGGAGCCTCGCCGCATGACTCTCGTTCGCGGCAACATAACCCATCATCACGTCCGCATGGCCGCCGATGTACTTGGTCACAGCCTGGATCGACAGATCGGCGCCGCGTGCGAGTGCCGGATAGTGCAGGGGCGTCGCCCAAGTGTTGTCGAGCAGCACCGACGCGCCGCGCGCGTGCGCGACGCTTGCGATCGCCGGAACATCCTGCACCTCGAAAGTCAGAGACCCAGGGCTTTCACAGAATACCGCCTTGGTATTCGGCCGGAAGAGGGACACGATGTTCGCGCCAATCAGCGGATCGTAGTAGGTCGTCTCTACGCCAAATCGCTTGAGGGTTTTGTCGCAGAAAACACGTGAGGGTGCATAGCAAGTGTCTGCGACCAGCAAATGATCGCCCGCGCCGCACACAGAAAGTATTGCTGTGGCGACCGCATTCAAACCGGAAGGCACGAAGAGCGTTCGTGCCGCGCCCTCCAAGACATTGATCGCGTCCTCGAGACTCTTGAGCGTGGGATTGCCGCGCCTGCCATAAGTGAACGGCATGTCGTGGGCATCGAGGGCGGCAACGCTGGGATACAGGATGGTGGACGCTCGGTAGACCGGCGTGTTGACCACTCCAAAGTGCGCCTTGCTCATGCGTCCCGCACTGGACAGTGTCGTTTCGGGTTTTTCCTTGTCGTCCGTCACGAAAGCGCACTCCCAAACTCTTCGTCTGCCTGTCAAGGGTCCTCAACTAACGCGCTTGGCGCGCTGCTGCAATGAAAGGCTTCTGGCGGAGCATGCGCGGCCGCTAATTTCGCTCACCGGCACAGGTGCTTTCTCGCTGTCCCGGCGGCTGCTACGTTAAGTGCCACTTGGGTAATTTGCGGGGGTTTACTGGCCAACATGAGCGACGCATCACTCACCGAACCCAATCCAGTCACCGAGAGCTATCACCAACTTCATCGCGGACTCGGACCCGTAAATCTCATCATGATCGGTATTGGTTCGATCATCGGCGCGGGCATCTTCGTGATTGCCGGAACCGCGGCGGCCGAACATGCCGGACCGGCAGTTCTGATTTCATTCCTCATTGCGGGGCTTGGCTGCCTGTTCACTGGGCTCTGTTATGCCGAATTCGCGTCGATGATTCCGGAGTCTGGCAGCGCTTACACTTATGCCTACGCCACGATGGGCCGCTTGATGGCTTGGTTCATCGGCTGGAACATGGTGCTCGAATACCTGGTTTCGGCGTCGACCGTATCGGTGGGATGGTCGGGATATTTCGTGAGTTTTCTGCACGGTCTGGGAATTACATTTCCTCCCGAATTGGCTAACGCGCCGATTTCAGGAACCAGCTTCAGTGCCATTCATCTCAGCGGCGCGATCATCAATCTCCCAGCGGTGGTGTTGATCATCGCGTTGACGGTATTCTTGGTAGTCGGCGTCAGTGAATCGGCACGTTTTAATGCGTTGATGGTCATGATCAAGACCGGGATCGTGATCCTCGTCATTACATTCGGTCTTCCCTACGTGCATGTTGCCAATCTTCACCCTTTCATCCCGCCGAACACCGGTACATTCGGAAAGTTCGGTATCAGCGGCATCTTGGCCGCATCCGGCATGATCTTTTTTGCCTATATCGGCTTCGAAGCGGTATCGGTCGCGGCGCTGGAAGCGAAGAATCCGAGGCGTGATCTTCCGATCGGCATTTTGGGCTCGCTGGCAATCTGCACCGTTCTCTACATCGGAATGGCAGTCGTGCTGACGGGTATTACCGACTGGCGCACCCTGGACGTGGCCAATCCTGTCTCGTTCGCAATCGGAAAGATTTCGAACCTCGGTTGGCTTGTTCGGTGGGTCGACGTGGGAGCGTTGGTCGGGTTGGCGTCCGTTGTGTTCGTATCGCTCTATGGCCAATCGAGGGTCTTCTATTCCATGGCGCGTGACGGCTTTTTGCCGCCGACCTTTTCCAAGGTCCATCCGCGCTTTCGCACGCCGCATCGCGGGACCGTCATCACTGGATTTTTCGCGGCACTGCTGGCAGCGGTCTTTCCGCTCGACATCCTCGCCGAGTTGGTATCGGTAGGAACGCTTCTTGCCTTCATAGCGGTCTGCGGCGGCATCATGATCCTGCGGATCACCACGCCCAAGGCGAAGCGCTCATTCAAGACGCCGGCCGTTTGGTTCGTCGCGCCGGCCGGAGTCGCCACCTGCTTGCTGATGATGGCCAGCCTGTTCCGGTCGTCGCCCGACACCGGAAGCCGCCTCGTCCTTTGGACTGTGCTCGGGCTGATCATCTATTTTGTCTACGGCGTTTGGCATGCGGCGCCATCGAAGTGGAAAGTCGCGAACGAGTAGCGGGTCCAGTGTGGCTCACTGCGCCGGATGCTTCACGGCGCCGGTGTCGGCTTGAGGTTCGGGGACCATCTGAGGTCTGGACGGTCCGCCCTCCAGGATTGAACGCAACGGCCGGTCGAACGCCCAAGTCACGACTGACGCAAGGAGGCCAAGTCCGGCGCAGAGCAAGAAGAAGGAGACCTTGTCCATGCGGCTGAAGAAGCTGCCGATATAGCCTTGCAGTTGGTTGCCGGTGAAGCTTGTGATGAACCACAGACCCATCATGGCTGACAGGATTTGCGGTGGCGAGACTCTCGCTACAAGGGCAAGACCGATGGGCGATAGATACAGTTCTCCCAACGTAATCACCGTGAAGAACCCCAAAAGCCAGAGCCAGCTCGCGTGACCATCAGCCCCAGTGACGAACGCCGCCGCCGCCATGATGAGATACGAGAGCGCCAGCAGGAAATTTCCCAACGCCATCTTGATGACTGTGCGCGGTTCTCTGCCCCGCTTTGCCTGACGCCCCCAGAGCCCGACGATCAGAGGTGTGAACGCAAAAATCATGAAAGGGTTGAATGACTGAAACCAAGTGACGGGAATCTGCCAGTCGACGATCCCCGGAATGAAGGCGCGATTGGTGAACTGCTCGGCCCACAGATTGATCGTGTTGCCCTGCTGTTCGTAGGTCGCCCAAAAGAGGGTGGTCGGTATGCAAAGCAAAATTAATGCGCTGACAGCCTTCCAGTCGGTAGAAGTCAGTGGCTTCTTGGTTTCGGTTCCGGCGCGTGTGCGTTCGACGCGATCTTTAGGAAGCGTCCGCAGTGCAAACATGTAGATCACTTGGCCGATCACCATCCCGATGCCGGCGGCGCAGAAACCCCACTTGTAGCCCCACGCAGGATCCTCAGCGAGCGTGCCGCATACCAGCGGTGAAAAGAACGCTCCGACATTGATTCCCACATAGAAGATCGAATAGGCGCGATCAATGCGGCTGTCGCCTGCCTTGTAGAGGTTGCCGACCTGAGTGGAGATGTTCGGCTTGAAAAAGCCGTTACCGATGATGAGTAGCAGCAGGCCAACGAACAACAGGCGAGGTTCCATCAGCGTGAACTCAGCGATGGCCATGGTGACCCCGCCGACGATCACGCTCATGCGCTGACCGAGCCAACGATCCGCGATCATCCCACCGAAAAACGGTGTGAGATAAACGAACGCAGTGTAGTTTCCGTAGATGACCGACGAGAGCGGCTGGACGCCCAATGGCTGGCCGCCGTTGAAGATTGATTCAAACGCTGCCTTGATTGCGTGATAACCGACCACGCTTTCCACGTGCCCGGGCAACAAAAGAAAGTTGGTCAGATACAGCACGAGAATTGCGCGCATTCCGTAGTACGAGAAGCGCTCCCACATCTCCGTCGTGAACAGCCATGTCAGGCCGCGCGGGTGCCCGAACAGTGTCTTTTCTGGTGCGGCGTCGGCCATGGCCATAGCAGGCAACTCCCCATTGTGCGGACCCGAGCATGCCGAAGGATTGGCCTTACGGCAATTCGATGTAGCGGTCCTCACGGCTGTAGGGAGCGAAGCCCAGCCGCTGGTAGAGTGGCAAGGCGCGCGGATGATCGAGCGTGCAGGTGTTGACCAACAATTTTGTGATCGGTCGCGCCCAAGCGTTCGCAATTGCGTGATACAGGAAGAAATAACCGAGTCGTTTGCCCACTGCTTCGGGCATCAATCCGAAATAGGCAAGCTGGCCGTTTGAGCCTTCGCGAAAATCCAGTTCCGCAAGGCCGGCCGGATTGCCGTCGGTGTAGAGCACATAGAGTTCGACTTTTGCGTCTTGGATGATGGCCGCCAGTGCTGTATCGGACAACTTACGCCGATCCACCCAATAATAGGCGTCGCCGATCGTATTGTAGAGGTAGCGGTAGAAGTGCACCGGCGGATTGACGGCGCGAATGATGGCGATCTTGCCGCGCGGCGCGGGTGGTGGGAGCGCGGCCGGCTTGGCATCCATCTCCAGGAACGTGACGATCATCGGAATGCGGCGTTTGTCGTCGCTGCTCATGTTCAACTCGTTTCAACCGGCGCCTCGCTCGCGCCCCACTCGGCCCACGATCCGTCGTAGAGCGAAACGTCCTTGGCGCCGGCGACAAGTAGCGCCAACATCTCGGTCGCAGCGGTGATGCCGGAACCGCAGGTCGTCACCGTCGGTCGCATCACATCCACGCCGCGCGCTGCGAACACCCTTGTGAGTTCCTCGCGGGATTTCAACGTACCATTCGGATTGGTCAATTCGGTATAGGGCACATTCAGGCTGCGCGGGATGTGCCCGGCGCGCACCCCGGCACGTGGCTCGGGTTCCATCGCGCTGAAGCGCGGTGCACCGCGTGCGTCGACCACTTGATAGGCGTTTGTCTCCAGATTTTGCTTCATCTGGAGATAGGTCTTGAGCAGCGCATGATCTTGCCGCGCTGTGAAATGGCGTGCGAAGGGCGTTGCGCTCAGGTCTTCCAGCGGGCGGCCCTCGCTGCGCCACTTGGGCAATCCGCCGTCGAGTACGGTGACATCTGCGTGACCCATGGCACGCAACATCCACCAGGCTCGTGGTGCGGAGTAGATACCGGCACTGTCGTAGACGATGATCAGGTTCCCGTCGCCCAGGCCCAGCTTGCGCATGCGGCTGGCAAATTTCGTTGCGGGCGCCAGCATGTGGGGCAGCGAGCTGGTTTCGTCCGACAGGTCGTCGATATCGAAGAATACCGCGCGCGGTATGTGCGCGGCGGCATACTCAGCGCGCGGATCCCGGTTGGCCTGAGGCAGGTACCAGGACGCGTCGGCCACGCGAATGTCCGGCGCGTTGATGCGGCTCGCAAGCCAATCGGTAGAGACGAGGGGAGATTCAACGCTCATCTTGTGTATGGAATGTCGAGGGGCTGCTTTGACTCGGTTAACCAGCCAGGTACCGGCAGTCCTTTTGCCGCCAAAAACTCCGGATTGAAGAGCTTGCTTTGATAGCGCGTGCCATAGTCGCAAAGAACCGTGACAATGGTGTGGCCCTTTCCCATATCCTTGGCCATGCGAATAGCACCGGCGATGTTGATCCCTGTCGAACCGCCCATGCACAATCCTTCATGCTCGAGCAGGTCGAAAAGTAGCGGCAAAGCCTCCTCGTCGGCGATCTCATAAGCGTCGTCGATTGGTGCACCCAACAAATTGGCCGTCACGCGACCTTGGCCGATGCCTTCTGTTATCGATGTGCCGTGGGCACGCAGTTCGCCCGTCTTTACCCAGGAATATATCGATGCGCCGAGCGGATCGGCCGCGGCAATGCGGACGCTGGATTTGTGTTCCTTCAGGGCGACGCCGACCCCGGCGAGCGTGCCGCCGGTGCCGACCGCACAGGTAAAGCCGTCAACGCGCCCATTGGTCTGATGCCAAATCTCTGGGCCGGTACCTTCGATGTGCGCCTGGCGGTTGGCGACATTGTCGAACTGGTTTGCCCAGATCGCGCCGTTCTTCTCGGTCCGGGAAAGTTGCTCGGCGATTCGTCCGGAAAGCTTCACGTAGTTGTTGGGATCCTTGTAGGGAACGGCGGGCACTTCGATCAGCTGGGCGCCCAACAGGCGCAACGCGTCCTTCTTCTCCTGGCTCTGTGTATCCGGAATGACGATCACGGTGCGAAAGCCCATCGCGTTTCCCACCACGGCCAGACCGATACCCGTATTGCCGGCGGTACCCTCGACAATCACGCCGCCAGGCTGCAGTAGTCCCCGGCGCACAGCATCGCGAATGATGAACAGGGCCGCCCGGTCCTTGACCGATTGTCCGGGGTTCATGAACTCGGCTTTGCCGAGGATTTCGCAGCCGGTGAGATCGCTGGCACGATTGAGCCGGATCAAGGGCGTGTTCCCGATCGTCGCAACCACGTCTTTTTTGATGTCCATTGTCCGGATTTGCTGAGAAACCAATTGAACCTAATGGGAGGCACAGAGCGCTTCAAGGCGGCGAAGATGGCGAGGACGCTCACTAGGCCAGATCCAGAGCTACCAGGAGATCACAGGCTGGTTCTGGATATCTCTGGCGCTCAGAAAATTGGCGGGAGCGAGCCCCACGCTTCGAGGGCATGGCCCTTATTACTTTGTCCAGTTTGTTGAAGATTGCGTGCAAGCTGCTGCAAACAATCACGAAGCTGTGCTCGGTTTGAGTATCTCGTATTCTGAGTGTGCGATGCAAGTCCGACGGTGTTCGGAGTAAACGTCTGTTCGGACTAGCGGTGAGGACAAGGCCCCGTGTACATCCTGTATTATTTCCCCGGCAACGCGAGCCTCATGCCGCACATGGTCTTGCGCGAGATTGGGGCGTCGTTCGAGCTTCGATTGGTTGATCGCGCGAACAATGCCCAGAAAAGTACTGAGTACCTGGCACTGAATCCCAACGGTCTGATCCCTGTGCTCGTTGCCGACAATCGGGCTATCTATGAGACGGCCGCGATTGCGATGTATCTCGCCGATCGCCACCCCGAGGCGCGTCTGGCGCCCGAACACAAATCGCCGCTGCGTGGAGACTATTACAAATGGATGTTCCATATCTCGAACGCTCTGCAGACCGAGTTTCGTTCCTGGTTCTACCCGAGTGAATATGCCGCCGATTCCGGATGCGTCGAATCCGTGAAGTTGGCGGCGGCTGAACGGCTAGGGACAACCTTCGAACGCATTGACAAACATCTGTCGGCCAATACCTGGCTATTGGGAAACCAGTTTTCGGCGGCTGACCTCTACCTTTTCATGTTTGTGCGCTGGGGACGCAGTCTGCCGTCTCCGCCACGTTTGATCCCATCACTCGCCGACCACGCCAGGCGCGTGTCAGACCGCCCAGCCGTTCGCGCCGCGCTTTCGCAAGAGGGTATCGCCGAGCCTTATGTCTGAGCTGGCGCGAAACACTATGTCCCTGTCGCGCCAAGCGCGTGCACGTACTCCAGCCAACGTTCGCGTCGCGCATCTGAGATGAGGCTAACACTGCCGATGAAGATCGGTTCGCGCACCCAGATCTCGGGTAATGCGAAGCCTCGCGCCGCAATCCGCGAGCGATGAATAAACGCGGGAATCTCCATCGTAATCACAATACGAACCGTCTGGGTCATTCCATCCGCCACACTACCGCGCGCCAAGGGCACGCGCCGGCGACAGGCGGCAGCGCGGAGCAGACGTTGCAGTTGCAATGGCGCCCGATCCAGCCAAAGCGGAAATATAATCGTCAAATGGCGGGCCCACGCGAACAGGTTCAGGATGTCTTCCGGCCCATCGGCCAAGCCGTCGCCATCGTGTCTGGATTGCGTCGGTTGGAATTCCAGCAATTGTCCGGCGCTCAATTGACGAACAGTTCGGTGTGAAGCTCTCGAGCCGCCCACATATGCGTCGCACAGAGCCGCGCAAAACCGTTCTGGCCTTGGGTCCGGATGGCCATTGATCACCAGGACGTTCCGCGAACGATCGGCCGCGACGCACGCATTGGGAAGCGCAGTATGGTTGAGCATGAGCGGCGGAGAAATCGAAAAATCGCGTGCGATGTCCGGGCGCAGCGGATCGCCGGTTTGTGCTGGACACATGTTGTCGCGACGATCAAGCCGCACTGTGGGATGACTCCCGGAGCAGGGAACGGAATCGCTCGATGTCCGTCATGTCTCGGAATGTGACGAGTGTTGCGCCGTCTGGAAGACGCGAGGGCGCGAGCGCGATCACTTTGCCATCGCTTCGCGTGATATTGCCCCACTGGCCGTAGCGCTCGGGATTTGTGGCGGTCACGGCCGACGCAACAATGTCCCAGATGTTGTCGCGGCCCAACCGCAAAAGACATAGCGCGGCGAGTTTCGCAAAGTGGGGATGATCGGACACTTCGGCATCGGTCAGGCGCCAGAGTTTTTCAAAGGCGTGATTGTGCAGGGTTAAACGACCGTCGGGTTCAAAGATCGCCACGGCATCTTCCAGCGTTTCTAGAGTCGAACGCTGCACCGCCATGACCGACGTCAGCGATGCTTTGAGTTGGAACGCCTCACTCACATCGTCGAACGTAAAGAAGAGGCCACCTTGCAAGTGTGATTGCGACACCACGTGCAGACTCTGTCCTCCGGGCAAATGCCAGTATTCGTTCGATTGATGCCTGCCATCCTCGAAGAGTTCGAGAAAGTGCCGCTTCCAACCTGCGAAGTCGCGATGCTCGGGCAGGAACCGCGCCTCATGTAGTCGGTCGAGGACGTCACTCTGCGTCGGCTGCATGTCCAACCAGACCTGTTCGAGGTTCCACAATCGCGCATATGCAGAGTTGTTACTCATGAGCCGCTGATCGGCAGCGAACACGGCGATCGCTATTGACATCCTGTCCAGCATGTCGGCGGTCGCGTCCGCCGCGATCTGTAATCTGGCTTCCGAGTGAATCGCGTCGGTAACGTCGAGGGCTGAACAGGCAATGCTGGAATCGGGCAGGCGGGAGAGGTTCATTGTGAGCGCACGACGCTGCCCTGCGAACGTCGAGTAGCGCTTGGCATTGAGCACTTCGGTGCCGTCTCGCGCGATCGTAGCAAGGACGCGCTCCGAGCTGTCGAGCATGGCATTTGAATCGACAGCCTGTTGTGGCGAAAGCGCATCCACCGCCGACAAAAAGGCGCAATTGCCCCAACAAAGTTGCAGATCCGGGTCGCGCACCCAGACTGGAATAGGCAGCACGTCCAACGCGGCATGATAGTCGACGTCCGCTTCGAACTTCGAAATCGCCGAAAGAAAAATGGCCGCGCGTCCCATGAGCGGCAACGCATGAATAACAGTACGATTGCCACTTTCCGTCCGCACCGAGAATTCAAAAGGTGTTCCATCGTTCATCAGCGCGGCAAGGGCCGAGGCCAGGATGTGTGCATCGCGACCCGCGAGGCAATCCTCCAACAACGCGGCTCCATCGCCGAAACTGATGGGCGTCCGCAGATTGGCGGCGAGAACTACCATCGACTGCCGCGACTGATCGAGTAGCGCATCTCGCAGCCGCAGATCCTGTTCTGCCGCCGCTCTTTCGTTTTCCGCAGCCAGCAGAAACTTTCCCAGGCGGATGTGCATCCATGCGGCCCAGAATCCGAACGCCAGTCCAACCAGGGCAGTCGACATCGCGAACGTGGCCACGATGAATTCGTAGTTCGCGGTATCACGCACCGCTCCAGGGCTGAACGCGGCGAACAGGGCATGAACGAACTGCAATTTGGGCGGCGCCAGAAGTGCAACGAATTGCAACATTGAGAGCATAAACTGTCTCTGTCAGAACGTGAATATCGGTGCGCACGGCGCCCGAGCGTTGGCTTCAATCGATTGTCGCCAATTGGAAACACAGGTGATGTGCGCATTACGGCTTGGAACCGAGACATCTAAATTCCGCTTCATCGAGGCACCGTTGCAGCGTCGGCGGTAAGCTTGATTAATCTTTGTACGAATCAATAGCCCGGTAATCCCCTTAGAAGAGATCGCACGACGACCAGTCAGGAGTTTCCCGTAGGGGATGTCCGTTCCGTATGATTCAATTGCCGGCGATTTGATGCTCGCGTCTGCGACGCCGGTGGCGTACCTGTTTTGCAGCTCCGACTGTTCCGTCTACGGAGCGTTGAGAGGACTTGCGATTGTCGAAGCCGCCTGTCTCGCAAATTGCGAAAACAAGACTTGGGCGTATCGTGGCATGGTCGAAATAGGAGACGCGGTTGGAAACTCTCATCCGCGACGTCGAGAACGGGGCGCGAGGAGAGTCCTGCATCCCGATTTCGCAGTTCGCCGCACATTCCGTACGCGGCGTGGTTGCAGTCTCATTTTTATGACGAGGCGGGCGCGAGTGTCGCGCATGGCCGCAAAGGTGGTCAGGCCGAAGTTCATCTAGAAAATTGGTCTAACTATTTGAAACAAATGGCTCCCCGGGCCGGATTCGAACCAGCGACCAACCGGTTAACAGCCGGTTGCTCTACCGCTGAGCTACCGAGGACCATGGCGTGGAGGGGGTGTCTAGCCTGTCTCTTTGGCGATGGCTAGACAAAAGTCTTCTGCCAAATAAGCCAGTATTTGCCGACGCAAAAGAAAAAGAGGCCGGGTGTTAGCCCGGCCCCAAGGCGTTGGGTAATGGTGGGGTGTCTTCAAGGGAAGACATACGCAGCATGCCTCGACAAGGTTAACAAAACCTTAAGATGCTCGCTTTTCGTGCAACCATACTGTTGTCATGGAGATTTCGGCTCCGCCAGATGGATCTGCGGGCGCAGGCTGGGACGCATAATACTCGGTCTGGGTCCGACATTTGGAGAAAATGGAGGCCACGCCCGGAATTGAACCGGGGTTCGCGGATTTGCAGTCCGCTGCGTCACCACTCCGCCACGTGGCCTCGTTGCTCGGTTCGGCCGGGAGGTCCCGGATTTGACGGCAGGCGCGGCCTATATCAGATGCATGCGCCTGGCGACAACTCGCCGTGACAGGCTGCGCGTTGTCAGCCGCCGACGGGAGCCCTAATAAGCCACGCCCGCAATGGTTCGAATCGCCATGTCCGACTATGCCGTCCAACGTTTCAATATGGTCGAGACGCAGGTCCGGACCAACGACGTCACTGATCCGCGGATTCACGCCGCGATGGGTGCCGTGCCACGCGAACGCTTTGTTCCTGCATCGAAACGTGCGCTCGCCTATGCGGACTTGCCCGTGGAAGTCGCTCAAGGGCGATATCTGCCGGACCCTCGCACGTTCGCGAAGATGCTGCAGTTGGCGGCGATACACGCGACCGACACAGTACTAGATGTTGCCTGTGCGACAGGTTACTCGACGGTCGTGCTCGCCAGGCTGGCGAAGTCGGTTACCGCGCTGGAGCAGGATGCCGACTTGGTCCGAATTGCGGCCGATATGGTGCCGGCGAACGGTGCCGCGAACGCGACCGTCGTGCAGGGTGGACTGACCGAAGGGGTCAAGGCGAAGTCGCCCTTCGACGTGATACTCATAAACGGCGCCGTCGAAACAGTTCCTGATGCTCTCCTGCTCCAGCTCGCAGAGGGCGGGCGGCTGGTCGCAATCGTACGCGAAGGCAAACAGGGACATGCCCATGTCTATGTTCGCGACAAGGGCCGCACCGGCAAACGTGTCGATTTTGATTCCGGCGTTCCGCTATTGACCGGCTTTCGCAAGGTAGTTGGATTCGTCTTTTGAAATCCCCATGTGATGGGTGGCGAAGGGGATTTGTCATGAGATGGATGTTTCGGGTTGCTGCGCTTTCAGTGTTGGTGGCTGTCTTGGCTGTACCGGCGACGGCAGCGCATCACAGACGGCCGAGGGTCGCCCAGGCCGCTGCCGCGCCCGTGCTGCAGCAATCCGCGCCGGCTGCGCCTGCGCCGGAGAAGCCGAGCCTGACGCTCGACGAGGCGTTGGGGATCGCCTACGAGACCAACCCGCAATTGGCCGCGCAGCAAGCATCCCTGCGCGCGACTGATGAAGGGGTGGCGATCGCCAATGGCGGTTGGCGGCCGACCATTTCGGCGGGCGGGACCTACGCCTACCAGCAGTTCTTCTTCAGCCCGGTCGTCATTCCCGGTCTGGGCACGATCTCGAGCGTGTCGGCCCACCCGGTGCAAGGTGGCATCACGGTAACGCAGCCAATCCTTCGTGGTGGCCGTACCATTGCCCAAGTCGGCAGGGCAAAGGCGCTTGTTCGAGGGGCACGCGCCCAGCTTTTGGCCGCCGAGCAGACCGTACTGTTGAGCGCGGCAACGTCCTACATGGACGTCGTGCGCGATACCGCGATTCTGGGGTTGCGTCAGCACAATGTTGAACTGTTGAAGAAGCAGGCCGATGCCACCCAGGCCCAGTTCAACGCAGGATCGTTGACGCGAACCGACGTGGCCCAGTCGCAGGCCCGCCTGGCCGCGTCCCAGTCCGATCTGACTGCGGCGCAGAGCCAGCTTGAGATCAGCCGGGCGAACTTCATGCAGGCGATCGGGCGTCCCCCCGAGACCTTGGAAAACGAGCCCGGACTGCCCCCGGCGCTGCCGACCGGCGTCGAAGAATCCGTCGGCCTCGCCTTGAAGCAGAACCCAGCGCTGGTGTCGGCGCGCGAAAACGAGATCGCGGCGGACTACGCGGTCAACGACGCATTCGGCACGATGTTGCCGACATTGTCCGTGCAAGGACAATATGGCTATTCGCAGGGCGCAATACTGTCGCCGTTTGGAACGGCCAGCCTCGGCGGCTCGACAAGCCACTCGTTGACGGTCACCGGACAACTCAACGTACCGATCTACCAGGGCGGAGCGGAGGAGGCTTTGGTGCGCCAGGCGAAGGAGTTGCACGCGCAGGCGCAATTGAATGTGGCCGTCTCCGGCTTGCAGGTGCATGACGCGGTGGCTTCTACCTGGGCGCAATTCGAGGCCGCCGAAGCCTCGATCGCTTCCAACGAGGCTGCACAACGCGCCAACGAAATCGCATTTGAGGGCGTCACCAAGGAGCAACAGGTCGGCGGACGCACGATTCTCGACGTCTTGAATGCCGAACAGGAGTTGCTAAACGCATCGGTCGCGCTGGTCAGCGCCAAGCGCAACGCGGAGGTTGCGGCTTTTCAAGTTCTCGCCGCCAGCGGCTCGTTGACCGCAAAAAATCTGCGCCTGAAGGTGAAGCTGTACGATCCGCTGGAACACTATGATGACGATGCTGCCCGTTGGATTGGCCTTGGAGACTGACGTCTCTCGCTCGCGTTAACTTATTTTTTGCCTTCTTGGCTGCAGTGTCCTAGGGTCATTCGGCACATTCAGCCGCGCGAGTCCTGGAGTCCTTGGTATGGCGTCAAGCCCGCAACATGAGCCGACAATGGAGGAGATCCTGGCCTCCATTCGCAAGATCATCTCCGAGGATTCGACCGAGACCTCAGCCACACCGGCGGTCGCAGTTGCCGCGCCCGCTGCTGCAGCGGCTGCCGCGCCGGCCTCGGAAGTCGACGTTCTGGAGCTGACTCAAGAACTGCCCGAAGAGCCGACACCCACGCCGCCCGCCCCGGTACGTGCGGCCGCGCCGCCGCCGAAGCCGGAAAGCGACGTCGTGTTCCAGACAATCGAGGAGCCTACTGTGGCCGCATCAGCACCCGTCGCCCACGACGACATCTTTTCGGACAAGACGCGCAAGGCGCTTGACGATACCTTCGCCAATATCCCGGACGAAACGCCCGCCAGAGCGGTTCCACGCGGTACCGCGCCCGGAATCGCAGGCATGGACGGCGGGTCGGTCGAGGCCGTGTTTGAGCGGGCGGTTACCACCGCGTTTGACCCGCTGCTGCATCAGTGGATGGACAAGAACAAGATGGACCTGCTCAACGCGGTCAAACCACTAATCCGCGAATGGATGGACGAACATTTCCCGGCTCTGCTCGAAGGGGCCGTACGCAACGAAGTGGAACGCGTCGTAAAGGCACGCGGTAACAAACGCTGATCCAGTCCCGCTAGGTCCGGATCGCCCCCGGATCGACCTCAAGACGAATGGTCCGGGCTTGACCCGAACCTCCCGGCTCATCAAAACCGGCGTCGAAGAGGCATTCATGCTCGACAAGACATTCAATCCCAAAGACGTCGAAGGGCGCATCTACGCCCAATGGGAAGCCTCGGGCGCATTCCGGGCCGGGCGAAAGCCGGACGCCGAACCGTTCTGCATCATGATCCCACCACCCAACATCACCGGGCGGCTGCACATTGGCCATGCACTCAACAATACGCTGCAAGACATCCTGGCGCGCTTCGAGCGCATGCGCGGCAAGGATGTTCTCTGGCAGGTCGGCACCGATCACGCAGGCATCGCGACACAGCTCATCGTCGAGCGCCAGCTTGCCGAACGCCAGCAAAGCCGCGTCACCATGGGCCGCGAGAAATTTCTCGAAGCGATCTGGAAGTGGAAGGACGAATCCGGCGGCGCAATCATCCAACAGCTTCGCCGCCTTGGCGCGTCGGCCGACTGGTCGCGCGAGCGCTTCACGATGGACGAGGGGCTGTCGCGCGCCGTTCGCAAGACGTTCGTAGAGCTTCACCGCCAGGGTCTGATCTACAAGGACACGCGTCTGGTGAACTGGGATCGGCGTCTGCAGACAGCCGTAAGTGATCTCGAAGTGGAAAGCATCGAGGTCAAAGGCCGCCTCTGGTACATCAACTATCCGATTGAAAACGAGCCCGGCCGTTTCATCATAGTGGCAACGACTCGACCCGAAACGATGCTGGGCGACACCGCCGTGGCAGTTCATCCCGACGATGCGCGCTACAAAGATCTGATCGGCAAGAACGTGATGCTGCCGCTGGCACACCGCGCCATTCCGATCATCGCCGACGAGCATTCCGATCCGGAAAAAGGCACGGGCGCGGTGAAGATCACACCTGGCCACGACTTCAACGACTTCGAAGTGGGCCGGCGTCACAGTCTTCCGCTCATAAATATCCTCAACAAGGACGGCACGCTCAACGAGAATGTGCCGCACGCCTATCAGGGCCTGGCGCTGGAAAAAGCGCGTGAGACCGTCGTCGCCGATCTCGATGCTCTGGAACTGATCGACCGGATCGAATCCATCACGCATGCGGTGCCGCATGACGAGAAAACCAAGACGGTCGTGCTCGAACCGTTCATGACGGAGCAGTGGTATTTGAATGTCGGACCGCTCGCCGAAAAGGCGATCGTGGCGGTCGAAAGCGGGCGCACCAAATTCGTTCCGGACAACTGGGCCGGTGTCTATTTCAACTGGATGCGCAA
>JANYBR010000140.1 GCA_025360685.1 Pseudomonadota bacterium | reverse complement strand
CGACAAACCCAATCTCCGTTACCAACGCCAGGGGACAAATAGTCGACGACCGCGAATTCGATGCCTGCCGAACACGCAATACACTGTAATAGTCTGAATCGTCCTTTGCCTGACTGGTCACTAGTAAAGATTTGGTATTTTGAGGGTTAGAGCGGTGCAGTCAAGTGCCGGAGGCGAGGGGTCAGAATTGGAACCGAGGCGTGCAAACGTCTTGTGAAGCCGGAGCGCGGCCGTCCCGCGGCCGCCACTACGTGAAGGGCGCGAACTTCTCTCAGGCCACGTCTCGCGAGGTCGATGCTTGCGTCTCAACCTCGCGGGACGCGTGGCGACGAGAAGTGCGCTGCAACCTCGTAGTGGCGGGCGCTGGACGCCCGCGCTCCGGCTTCACACGGGTGGACGTCTCAGTTCCATGGCTGACGCTTGTCAACGCCTCTAACGCGTCGCCGATCTTCAGTTGTCAAAGAGCGCATTTACGCTCAGGCGACTTGGGACTGAGCGCACTGAGGGGGCATTTGCGCGGGCGGCTGGGCTCGCTCGGCGGCTTCGGCTTCGCGTTGCATGCGATCGAGGCGGGCGCGGCGTTCGGCTTCGTGGTGCGATGTCCGCTTTTGTCCGCTTCTCAGGCAGCCATCCTGCAAGCCTTAGTTCTTTAATGGTTTACAACAGCAACCCCTTTGCCTTTGTGGGTTTAGATTTGGCTACGATATCCACCAAGTAACTCGTTGTTGACATCTAGAACAATGACGTAATGACAAAATCTGACATAGTGCGGCGGGCGCATCCTATGCGCCCGCTGTCATTTTCAAATCGTCCAAGAACTCTGACGCCGGTTTTACGCCGGTGACCAACAGATGATCGCGGGCGCGCGTGCAGGCCACGTACAGCAGGTGGCGTTCGGTATTGTAGACTTCCTCCAGATCCGATTCGTCGGCGATGCTTTCGATGCGTTCCTGCATGGGGATCACTTCGTCGTCGCAGGCCATCACGGCAACGGCGCGGAACTCAAGGCCCTTCGCCAAGTGCATTGTGCTTACCGCAATGTGGCCGCTTCGAGTTTCGACGTTGTCACTCAGCGCTACGCTCGGAGCACCGCTTTGCTTCGCGGCTGCAAGCGCACGGGCCATCTCTGCTTGTGAACGCACGAATACGCCAATCTCATGTGGTTTTATTCCCTCGCTTAACCGCGCTGCGATCCAAGCCGCAACGCCGGCGATTTCGGCCTGCGCGTCGTCGAAGCGTTGAACGGTCGGCGGCACTCCCTCAAAGACCGAGATCGCTCCGCGCCGACCTTCGGTGTTGCCGTCAATATCGGATACTGCGCCAGGCAGAAGATGGTCGGCGTGGCGGCGGATTTGATGGGACGTACGGTAGTTGATCTTAAGCGTGTGCGAACGGCCGCGGATGTCCACACCCAGCGCTTTCCATGAAAATGGCTGCTGGAAAATCCGCTGACCGAGGTCGCCGGTAAAAAATAGGCTGTTGGGCCGTCCGCCGCCGAGTGCGGCCAGGAACCGCAGTTCGGCGACGCCGATGTCCTGCGCTTCATCCACGACCGCAAAGTCGAAGGGCGGGTTCTTGTAGTCTTTCAGTTTTACCGCGAGCCGGCTGAAAACATCCGCAAGCGTGACAAGGCCCTTGGTATCGAGCTCCTTGCGCACCGCATCGAAAATCGACCAGAGGATCACGCGCTGCTTCTCGCCGAGCTTCGTCTTTCGTCCGAGACGCTGAACGTCGCGGTATTCTTCCCAGCTCTTAAGCTGCCAGGCGCTGACAATGTCGTTCCATTCGGTCCAAAGAAAATGCCGTGTGAATTTTGCGCCTGGGCTCGCCGCGGCAGCTTTCGTCAACAACTCTTGGATCTGTTCGCGCGTGGCAAGTTTGGGCTTTTCAAAATTCTTTTCATAGAGCCGCAATCCGATGCTCGAAATAGCGTGAACTTCCAGGCGCTCAGCGATCATCGGTTCGTTGCCGATTAGGCGGCGCAGGTGCGTCTGGAGCGCGTTCGCCAATGTCTCGGAAAACGTGGTCAGCAGAACGCGCGCATTCGGATTCTTGCGCGCCAAGTATACGGCGCGGTGGAGCGCGACGATTGTTTTTCCCGTCCCTGCGGAGCCGGAAATGCGCACGGGGCCG